>WGBH01000055.1 GCA_015494435.1 Thiotrichaceae bacterium
ATCCTGAAGCATTAAAAGGGATGGCAGAAATGGTTATGCCAGATATACAAAAACTAGGTTTAAAAGTAGGTGGAGAAGCTGTTAATATATCTGATTTAATTCCTGTAAAAGGTACAATGATGCCGATAAATTTAGATCATGTTTTTCTTGCGATGGGTGCTGAAACCATTGGATTATCATTAGGTGAAAATACAGATGTGCAATTAGCCGATATAGTTTCTGGAGACTCGACTTCTGCATTGCTGAATTTTAGCATAAGCTCAGACCTTTATAAAAATATCTTTGAAAGCATAGCCTCTACAGAATCAAAGTTGCCCGAGGAAGTAAAGAAACAATTTGCTGGCCAAAAAGCATTTATGTCGGATATGCTTTGGTGGAACTCTGAGAGCGGTAGCATTGATTTTACAAATCGAGGTTTTGAAATGAGTGTTGGTGTAGATTATTAGTCTAATGACAATTAGCTAGTATAAAAAAACCTGTATTATTACAGGTTTTTTTATAACCAATGTCACAAATATAAGCAATAAATAGCGTTTAGCATTCTCATCCCTAGAATAATGTTGTAAACTACATGGTGAATTTTGCCCCTGTAATAACTAATAACTCCTAGGAGAACAATAATAATGAAAATAATTAATAAAATAGCCATTTTGGTATTACTTGCTTCACTAATGGTGGCTTGTCAACCAAAAAAGAAAAAAATCATAGATACTGATACAACAGATACAAAACCACCAGTAACAGAAACTGGTGCACAAACTAATCCGTTAAAATCATTTACCTTGGATAATGGTAAAACCTATTATGATATTTGTTGTAATGCAGATGATTTAAACAACTCTGATAGTCTGTTGTCACAACGTGTCATCTTGTTTGCATATGATCAAGCGACTGTCACAGCTAAATACCGTGATATTATTGCCATTCATGCCCGTTATTTAAGTGAAAATCCATCGGCAAAAATGGTCTTAGAAGGTCATGCTGATGAACGTGGTACACCAGAGTACAACTTAGCATTGGGTGAAAAACGTGCCAATTCTGTAGCCAATCTTCTTCGTGCACAAGGAGCTTCGGCTGGACAAATTTCGGTCGTTAGTTTTGGAGAAGAAAAGCCAGTAGCTTTATGTAACAATGAATCATGTTGGTCACAAAACAGAAGAGTTCGTATTGTCTATACGGCAAAATAATCGAACCTTTTCAGTTGAAATATGTCTTAAGTGAGACAGAAAAACCCGACAGTTTGTCGGGTTTTTTGTAGAAATAACAAACTATTTGAAATATTATGAATAAAATTATCACAACAATTGTTTTATTAAGCCTTATTAGTTTTTCTGCTCAGGGTAAAAAAATATCTTTACAGGACAGAATGGCAAAACTTGAAAGAATAGTCTTAGAACAAGGTAACAGTGCGGTTAATACTGCGGATATCGTTGCGCAAAATCAAGAACTACAACAACAAATCGCTGAACTACGTGGTATCATTGAAGAACAGGGTCATCAAATACAGGCGCTTAAGGACAAACAAAAACTTCTTTATGTTGATATAGATTCTCGATTAGCTGAGTTAGAATTAAGTCCTGTTAATAATGATAAACCAACCAATCAAGAGCAATCACCAACAACAAATACAGAGTCATTAACTGTTGAAGTGGATGAAAATTATAATAATGGTGTGGCATCAACAGATACCATTCAAAGTGAACCGAAATTATCGACTTATCAAGATGATTACGATATTGCCTTTGCGCATTTAAGAGCTGGTCGATTTCTAGAGTCTTCCCGTGCTTTTGAAGGTTTTATACAAAAACACCCAGATAATGAGTTAACTGCTAATGCCTATTATTGGTTAGGTGAATCCTATTATGTGAAACGTCAATACCCACAAGCTTTAGCGGCTTTTCAAGCACTGATTGATAAATTCCCGCAAAGTAAAAAAACGGCAGATGCTGGGTTGAAAATTGGCTATTGCTATTATGAAATGGATGATTTGATTCAGGCAGAAAAACAACTCAATAAAGTGGTAAGCTCTTACCCAAATACCAGCATTGCTCGTTTGGCACAAAATAGATTGCGTCAAATGCGTAGAGACCATTAAGTTTAACAATGGAAAAGCAACAACTAAAAATCTCTGAGATTTTCTATTCGCTGCAAGGAGAATCGACCTTTGTCGGTTTGCCAACAGTTTTTGTGCGCTTAATAGGTTGCCCATTACGATGCACCTGGTGCGATACAGAATATGCTTTTTCAGGTGGTCAATGGATGGATATTGATGATATTATTGAACAAGTAAAATCCTATGGCACGCCTTATGTTTGCGTTACAGGTGGGGAGCCACTATCACAAAAACGCTGTATAAAATTACTTGATAAGCTCATTGAAAATGGTTTTAATGTTTCATTGGAAACTTCGGGTGCTTTGTCATTGGCAAATGTTAACGACAAAGTCACCATAGTTATGGATTTAAAAGCACCAGGTTCTGGTGAAGAGTCGAAAAATTTATATGAAAATATCAACTACATAGATTCCAAAGACCAAATAAAGTTTGTCATCAAGGATAGGGTTGATTACCATTGGACTCAAGATATCATCAACCGTTATAACCTAATTGATAAATGCGAAGTGCTTTTATCACCTGTGGCAGGTGAAATTAACCCCACTGATTTAGCTACTTGGATATTGGATGATAAAATGCTGGTTCGCTTTCAATTACAATTACACAAAATCCTTTGGCACGATGCCCAAGGTAAATAAATAGACAGTTAAAAATACAATGAAGAAAAAATGCATAGTACTCTTATCAGGAGGACTCGATTCTACAACTTGTTTGGCAGTTGCTAAAGCCGAAGGATACGAATGTTACACAATGGCAGTAGATTATGGTCAACGCCACAAGTCTGAACTTAT
The DNA here is from genome assembly GCA_015494435.1 of Thiotrichaceae bacterium. Lineage (GTDB taxonomy): Bacteria > Pseudomonadota > Gammaproteobacteria > Thiotrichales > Thiotrichaceae > JAGLBW01. The sequence continues at coordinate 2,905 of WGBH01000055.1, forward strand.
GGCAGCTCAACGCGTTTCAACACATTTTGATGCTAAAGCGCATAAGGTCATCAAGATTGACTTGCGCGCCATAGGTGGTTCAGCCCTCACTGATGATATCGATGTGCCAGAGCATTGTGATGTTGAAGAAAATGACATCCCTATTACTTATGTGCCTGCTCGAAATACCATATTTTTAAGTATTGCATTAGGCTATGCTGAATCCATCGGTGCTAATGATATGTTTATTGGTGTTAATGCGGTAGATTATTCGGGTTATCCCGATTGCCGCCCTGAATTTATCGAAAGCTTTGAAAAAATGGCAAACCTAGCAACAAAAGCACAAGTCGAAGGGCAAAAATTTACCATTCATACGCCACTTTTGAATATTACTAAAGCAGAAATTATAAAGTTAGGTAAACGTTTAAATGTCGATTATGGCATAACTGTTTCCTGTTACAACGCTGATGAACAGGGAAGAGCCTGTGGCGAATGTGATTCATGCCATTACCGCAAGCAAGGATTTGAACAGGCAGAAGTCAAAGACCCAACCAAATATTTATGATAAAAATTAAAGAGCTTTATCTTTACCCAGTTAAATCACTAGCCGGAATAAAGTTAGAAAAAGCAGAACTTTCAGAATTTGGGTTGCTTAATGATAGGCGTTGGTTGATTATAGATAATAAAGGCTTATTTATGAGCCAAAGAACAACACCCAAAATGGCAACCATTAAAACGTCATTGAAGGATGGAAATTTACTATTATCTCACCAAGATAAGGAAATTAAAGTCCCAAAAGCAACCAGTAAAAATAAATTCATGCAAGTTACTGTATGGAAAGATAGCCTAAATGCACAAATGCTCAGTGGCGAAGTGGATGATTGGCTATCAGAAATATTAGACCAGAGATGCCACTTAGTTTATATGCCAAAAAGTGCAGAACGGCAAATTGATATGGATTTTGCCAAACACAACCAATACGTTAGTTTTGCCGATGCCTTTCCTATTTTACTTGTGTCTCAAGCGAGTATTGATGATGTGAATCAGAAACTAGAAACACCAGTCAATATTAACCGATTTCGTCCCAATATTGTGGTCGATGGCATTGATGCATTTGCGGAAGATTCATGGAAAGATTTTTCAATTAATCAAATCGATTACCACATGGCAAAACCATGTTCGCGCTGTATCATGCCAAGTATTAACCAAGCAAATGGCATTCAAGATAATGTTAAATTATTATCGGTTTTAAATAAATACCGAAAGTTTGACAAAAAGATAAAATTTGGCGTCAATATACTATACAAAGACTCGTCAAAAGTTAATAATCAATACATTACAGTAGGAGATGCAATTAATTTAAAATAAATGATAAAATTATAAAAAAACACTTGTCATAAACAAAAACATACCCTAAAATTCGCATCCTCTTGAGATAGTCACTTAAATAGCTCAAGAAAGTTCTTAATCAAAGAACACTCTAGTACGCAACTAGGGGCCGTTAGCTCAGTTGGTAGAGCAGTGGACTTTTAATCCATTGGTCGAAGGTTCAAGTCCTTCACGGCC
>WGBH01000056.1 GCA_015494435.1 Thiotrichaceae bacterium
GGAAACTGTGAGGCTTTATTGCGTTTAAGCTAAACGTGTGGACGGGTTTACAAAACCCGTCCAGCGAAGGAATAGGGAAGTTATTTCGTGTACGTTCCTTAATTACTTGGAACCCCCTTAATGTTTAGCTTTTATTTTTTCGATAATATGGCTACTAGACTGCCCTTCAACAAAGCTTAAAATTTTGACCTCGCCACCGTTTTCAATCACGCATTGACCACCTGCTACTTCATCAGGCGTATAATCCCCCCCTTTAACAATGACATCAGGTAAAACGCGACAATAAAGTCGCTCTGGCGTTGCTTCGTTAAAGGAAACGACCCAATCAACACATTCCAAAGCTGCCAACATCGCCATACGGTTTTGTAGATTATTAATCGGTCGAGTGTCTCCTTTTAATTTTTTAACCGATTGATCAGAATTCACCGCAATGACTAAACGATCACCCAATGCGCGCGCTTGTTGCAGATAGGTGATATGCCCTGTGTGCATAAGATCAAAACAACCATTACTCATTATTACTTTTTCACCACTTTGTTGGCATCGTTTTATAATGCGTGCTAATTGATCCTCTGTCACAATCCCAAACGCTGTTTCTGCTTGTGAGCGCAAGGCGTGGTGTATTTCAGCTAATGAGATGGTGGCTGTACCGAGTTTTCTAACCACTAAACCTGCGGCAAGATTGGCTAAACTAACCGCTGACGCAAGGTCGGCTTTAGCAGCTAATGCAGTGGCTAAAGTACCGATCACTGTATCACCTGCCCCTGTCACATCAAACACTTCACGCGCGCTGGTAGGAAGATGAATAGGCGCTTTTTCTCGTTGAAAAAGAGACATCCCTTCTTCACCACGGGTCACTAATAACGCTTGCCAATCAAAAGTTTTTAATAGCTTCTCCCCTTTGCTTACTAATTCTTGTTCACTAGCACAAACACCAACGACCGCTTCAAACTCACTCCGATTCGGGGTAATTAAAGTTGCTCCACGGTATTTTTCAAAATTCGTCCCTTTAGGGTCAATAATAACGGGGATTTGTGCAACGTTAGCCGCTTGAATTAAAGCCCTCACATTCGATAATGTGCCTTTATTGTAATCAGAGAGCAACACCACATCAGTATTAGAAAGTAATTGATGAAAAATTGCTTCTAGTTCGGTTTTATCAAGACTGGCAAAGCTGTCTTCAAAGTCAAGACGAATCATTTGTTGATGCTGAGCAATCACGCGTAGTTTTAACGTGGTATCAAAATCCTGATAAGCCAAAAAATGACAATCAACTTTCTGAGCTGAAAGTAGGGATTGTAATTTTTTAGCATTTTCATCTTGCCCCGTTAGACCAATTAATTGAGCGGTTGCACCTAATGCGGAAATATTTAAGGCCACATTACTCGCACCGCCTGCACGCAATTCATTATTGTTAATATGCACCACAGGAACAGGAGCTTCAGGTGAAATACGTTGGCTCGAACCATGCCAATATTGATCAAGCATCACATCACCCACTACAAGAACACGCGCAAGCGTAAAGTCTGGAAGATTATTTTTCATATTATTATTGGTTTACCATAAAAAAGCATCTATAGATATTACTTGAAGCCTCCTTCTTTGTGAATAAATCCAAACGGTATTTTCTTTTGATATGATAGTTGGTAAAGGAAGACTTGATACTTTAACTCCTTTCAGGTAAACCTAAACTTTTAAGCTGAATTCATGAAATCACCGCGATATGATCTATCATCTATCTACATTGAATTTTCGGATTCAGATTTAATTTTCAGCGATGCAGGGAAACTCTAAACAATACTTAAAACTTTCTAAAAAAGAGGGATAACGATCAAAATGTTAACGAATGATGAATTATTACAATATGTACCTGAGGATGGCTTATTAAAAGACCGCGTGATTCTTGTGACAGGGGCGGCTGATGGGATTGGGCGTGCTATTTCACTGGCCTATGCGCGTTATGGTGCAACCATTGTTTTATTGGGTAAAACGATTAAGCCTTTAGAAAATATTTATGATGAAATCATAGCCGCAGGTGGTGCAGAGCCTGCTATTTACCCTCTGAATATGGAGGGAGCGAATGTACATGATTATCAAGCAATGGCGGCAACGATTGAAAAAGAGTTGGGGCATTTAGATGGAGTTGCTTTAAATGCAGGTTGGTTACCTGCTTTTATTCCCTTTAAAGAGTATGAAATTGAATTATGGTCGAAGACAATAACGGTAAATTTACATGCTAATTTCTTAATCACTCAAGCTTGCTTACCTTTATTGGAAAAGGCGCAAGATGCTGCCATTGTAATGTCAGCCCATGCATCGAATAAGGCTTATAATGGGGCTTTTGGTGTGGCTAAAGCAGGTTTGGATGCGATGATGGATATTGTTGCTGCTGAGTATGATCGTGATGAGTTGTTTATTCGTGTCAATAGTATTGATACAGGGCCTTTATTAACTCAAATGCGCCGTTTAAATTATCCACTTGAAGATGCCAAGACATTAGCCTCTCCCGATGCCATTGTGGGGCCTTATCTCTATTTTATGGGGCCTGATGCAAAAAAACGCACCGCAGAGCATATACGATATGATCGCTTGCCCGCAGATGCGTGTTGGAACGGAAATGAAGCAGGATAATTTATTCTCTATCCCCACTAATGATATTGTGGATTTTAGTTTTGATGCAAACGTGGCGGATGTCTTTCCTGATATGTTACGTCGCTCGATTCCAGGTTATGACAATATTATTACCCTACTTGGTGCATTGTCGCGTGGTTATGCAAAAAATGAGACTCGTGTATATGATTTAGGCTGTTCTTTGGGGGCGGCAACCTTGTCGATTCACCGCCACACAAGAGATTTATCACTGCAACATATTTGTGTTGATAACTCAGTCCCTATGATAAAACGTTGCCAATCTAAATTAAAACGGCATATGCCAGCGGCTTCAATTGAGTTAATTTGTGATGATATTCAAAATATTCAGATTAAAAATGCGTCGGTGGTGGTGCTGAATTTTACCTTGCAGTTTCTACCCCAAACAATGCGTCTTCAATTGCTAAAAACAATTTATCATGGGTTGGTTAAAGGCGGAGCATTAATCCTTTCTGAAAAACTTATTTTTTCTGATCCAGCAACTCATCAACAATTTATTGATTGGCATCATCAATTTAAGCGAGCGAATGGTTACAGTGATCTAGAAATTAGTCAAAAGCGTATGGCACTTGAGAATGTAATAATTCCTGATACCTTAGAGCAACATCAAGAGCGTCTCGCTAACGCAGGTTTTTCACAGACATGGCAATGGTTTCAGGCTTTTAATTTTTCCTCTTTGATAGCATTAAAATGATTGAATTTGAGTCTTTATACAAACATTTACAAGCAACTGATCTTGCAGATTGGTCCGAGATTTTACCTGCTCAAATAGAAAGGATTTTTAAGCAACGTTTTCATGGAAAAATGGAGCAATGGCAATCTTTATTGGCTACTTTACCCTCGATCAAAGCCTCTGAGATGGATATTAGTATTGATAAAATACGCATTGGCTCAAAGGCTGATGGTGATCAGCGAACACAGCAACAATTAAAAAAAATATTGCAACAGTTTAAACCATGGCGCAAAGGGCCTTATGAATTATTTGGCATTCATATTAACACGGAATGGCGTTCAGACTGGAAGTGGCAACGACTTCAACGGCATATTTCACCTTTAAAAAATCGTCTCGTATTAGATATTGGTTGTGGTAATGGCTATCATATGTGGCGCATGTTAGGAGAGGGCGCTCGACTCGTGGTCGGTGTTGATCCTAGTCAGTTCTTCCTTTCTCAGTTTCATATTGTAAAGCATTACGCAGGTAAGGATTTACCGATTCATTTATTGCCATTAAAGGATGAAGAATTACCTGCATTTAGTCAAGAATACCGTGGTAAAGGCTTTGATACGGTATTTTCAATGGGGGTTTTATACCATCGTCAATCACCCATCACACATTTACAACAATTACGCTCTTTTCTTCGTCGAGGCGGTGAACTCATCTTGGAGACTCTGATAATTGAAGAAGATCAGCAGAATGTTTTAATGCCTGAAGATCGCTACGCCAAAATGCGTAATGTTTGGTTTATTACCTCTATTGAACTTTTACTACGCATGTTAAAACGTACTGGCTTTATTAATATTCGAGTCGTCAATATCAATCAAACCAGTTGCGAAGAACAGCGGGTAACAGACTGGATGAGCTATGAATCACTAGCAGATTTCCTTGATCCTAATAATAAAAATAACACCATAGAAGGTTATCCAGCCCCTAAAAGAGCAATTGTTATTTGTAATATTCCATAATCATAGAATAGCCA
>WGBH01000057.1 GCA_015494435.1 Thiotrichaceae bacterium
AAATTAAATTTTAAGTAACTCTAATTATATTTATGCGAATAAGTCAATAGCTAAAAACTGGAGCATGGAGTGATAAGAAACTTCCAAGTAACAAATCTAGCGATCTTATTTACCTTTTTACTCTTGATTGAACTCTCTCAATCGTTGCGTAGAGTGACTATGCACCTTTTTAGATAATCCAAGCAGAAGCAAAAAATCTACGCAATACGAGTAGATTTATTATTTGGAGGTTCTTCAAGCTATCTTTATTGTTTGAATTTTTATTTATAATTTCTAAGATAAACGACCATGACATTGTTTATATTTTTTTCCCGAGCCACAAGAGCAAGGTTCATTACGACCCATTTTCTTTTGTTGGCGCTTAAAAGGTTTCATCGCTTCTGGCTTTAACTCTGTTTTTGAGTTCTCTCCTAAGGCACTGCTCCCTTCATGTAAAAGCTCTAAATTATTTGATTGTTGATTAGCGTGCTCATAGCTTTCTTCAAGTGCTTGTACTTCTTCGGGCATAGTGATTTTTAAACGAGCCAAATAAACAATGACATCATTTTTAATGTTTGCGAGTAAATTTTCAAATAATTCAAATGCTTCTCGTTTGAACTCTTGTTTTGGATTTTTCTGAGCATAACCGCGTAAACCAACACTTTGGCGTAAATAGTCGATAGCGGCAAGATGCTCTTTCCATTGTGTATCTAGCACATGCAACATCACATCACGTTCTAAACGGCGCATACTTTCTGAGCTAATAATAGCTTCTTTTGCTTTTAATGCTTTTGTTAGCTCCTCATAGATACGAGTTCCTAGTGTTTCATCGTATAAATCATCGTCTTTATCCAGCCAGTCTTGAATGTCTAAATCAAGATCTAGTTCTTCTTTTAATGCTGCTGTTAAACCTTTAATATCCCATTGTTCATCAAGGCTTCCAGGTGGAACATATTTTTCTAAAATAGCGAATGAAACATCTTCTGCAAACGCCTGAATCGTTTCACGGATATCATCAGACTCTAGTAATTCTGAACGTTGTTCATAAATAACTTTACGCTGATCATTGGCAACATCGTCATATTCAAGTAGATTTTTGCGAATATCAAAGTTATGTCCTTCTACTTTGCGTTGTGCATTTTCAATTGATCTAGAGACGATTTTGGCTTCGATTGCTTGTCCTTTTTCCATCCCTAAACGTTTCATCACCGCTTTGACCTTCTCTGAAGCAAAAATACGCATGAGATTATCTTCTAAAGAGAGAAAGAAACGTGATGAACCCGGGTCACCTTGCCGTCCTGAGCGCCCACGCAATTGATTGTCAACCCGACGTGATTCATGGCGTTCAGTACCAATAATATGCAAACCACCCGCTTTAATTACAGTATCATGCCTTTTTTGCCAGTCTGCTTTTACTTTCTCTACTGTTTTAGGATTAGGATTTTTACCCAAGGCTTTAATCACCGCATCTAAAGAGCCTCCTAAAACGATATCAGTACCACGACCCGCCATATTCGTTGCAATAGTCACTGCACCTGGACGACCTGCATTTTCTATAATATGGGCTTCACGCTCATGTTGTTTAGCATTGAGCACTTCGTGTTTAATATTGGCTTTTTTAAGCAGACCTGATAGTAATTCAGAGGTTTCTATTGATGCCGTTCCTACTAACATGGGTTGTTGTTTCTTCAGAGCATGTTTTATATCCAGTACAATGGCATCGTATTTTTCTGCTTCGGAAAGATAAATCAGGTCATTAGCATCTTTACGAATCATTGGTTTATTAGTTGGAATTACAACCACTTCAAGCCCATAAATATCTTGTAATTCAAAAGCTTCCGTATCTGCTGTTCCTGTCATTCCTGATAATTTTTTGTATAAACGGAAATAATTTTGGAAAGTAATCGATGCCATTGTTTGGTTTTCAGGCTTTATATTAACGCCTTCTTTGGCTTCAATTGCCTGATGCAATCCCTCTGACCAACGTCGCCCTGGCATAGTACGACCTGTAAATTCATCTACAATAATAATTTCGTTATTACTAACAATATAATCAACATTACGCTCAAATAAAGTATGCGCACGTAAGGCTGAATTTAAATGATGTAGTATTGAAATACTAGAGGTGTCGTATAACCCTTCATTTTGCTTTAATACGCCAATTTCACGTAATAAGTTTTCTGCATGTTCATGCCCATCATCAGTTAAATAAACTTGCTTAGATTTTTCATCAATACTGAAATCTCCAGGGGCTTCCTCATCATCAACAGGCTGTTGTTTTAAGTTAGGGATAATACTGTTAATGGATGTATAAAGATCGGATGAGTCTTCTGATTGTCCAGAGATAATCAATGGTGTTCTTGCTTCATCAATCAGGATAGAATCGACTTCATCCACAACCGCATAATTTAAGCCACGTTGTACTCTTTCCTCTAAACTAAACGCCATATTATCGCGCAGATAATCAAAACCAAACTCATTATTTGTTCCATAGGTAATATCCGCTGCATACGCCTGTTGGCGTTTACTATGTTCTAACTGACTGACAATAACACCGGTGCTTAAACCCAAAAAACCATAAAGTTTTGACATATTTTCAGCATCACGCTGTGCTAAATAATCATTAACAGTGACAACATGAACCCCCTTTTCAGGCAAAGCATTGAGATAAACAGCCAGTGTTGCCACTAATGTTTTACCTTCACCCGTTTTCATTTCGGAGATTTTGCCATCGTGCAACACCATACCACCGACCATTTGCACATCGTAATGGCGTAAACCTAATGTACGCTTACTTGCCTCACGTACAACAGCAAAAGCTTCAGCTAACAACTCATCTAAGGTCTCACCCTTAGTTAAACGCTGTTTGAACTCTGTCGTTTTAGCCTTAAGTTGTTCATCACTTAATGCGCTATATTGTTTTTCATAAGCATTGATTTTTGTGACTTTTTGTGTGTACGCTTTAACCAGACGGTCATTGCGACTGCCGAAGATTTTTTTGGCAATTGCTCCAATCATGATGTTTGTTTTCTCCCCGGAGTTACCGGTATATATTTATTTTACACAGAAATTAGTGAATCAAATGATCATTTAACCCCTGCAAACATGGGGGCAACTCGGAAAAAAACAAGATTCATCCCCAATAGGCAAGCAACCCATTATAATACATTTTGCTCTTTATATTTAGGCTTAATATAGCCCTAAATCCGTGAAATGATAGCAAATGAGGTTCAAACCATTGCTTTGGTAGCAGTGTAAAAAAATACTAGTTGAAGCTATTTGATCCCTCAAGAATCTTAAGAGTACACATTTTGGTTTATAATGAATAACTGCTTATACCAAGCCTAGGAGGCTGTGCACACCTGAATGGATTATATTATTTTTTATATTGTTGATCCCATATAACAGTTTCAAGGTTTTCTAATATTTGATAAATTGCAATTGCTTGGTGAGCCTCTTTTTTGGGTGTTTTTCTTGTGGATTTTAAAAATGCATGCATAATTTTTAAATTGCCATTTTTTGATTTAGAAAAAAGAACCCTTGCTGACTCATTACAATTATCAACTCTAAGCTTGTAAATAGTACCTTTGTATTTCCATATCTTGGAATTTAAGGTTTTAAGATGTTTGCCATGATAAACATCTCCATATTGCAGATAAGATTGAAA
>WGBH01000058.1 GCA_015494435.1 Thiotrichaceae bacterium
TGGGACATTTGCATGGTCCTTGGATATCCAAGCCAGATTTTCAAAAAGAACTGGGCTTTCCCACTGATTTTGAAATGCCAGAGAGTGTTGAAAACTATGGTGATGCTAGTACTTTAGTTGAAAATTGGAAGGAACGTGCATTAGATAAAATGGATGATTTGCGTCATCGTTATCGTTCTCTGCAAGTTTTTTTGGATATTTGTGTTAAATGTGGCGCATGTACAGATAAATGCCATTATTACATTGGCACTAAGGATCCAAAAAACATGCCTGTTGCACGTCAAGATTTATTGCGTAAAGTGTATCGGCGTTATTTTACTTTTGCGGGTAAATTCTTTGGAAAAATTGGTCATCCTGAATTTGTAGGTGCAACTGAGCTAACTGAAGATGTTGTTAAAGACTGGTATAACTATTATCACCAATGTTCACAATGTCGTCGCTGTTCAGTATTCTGTCCTTATGGTATTGATACTGCTGAAATTTCAATGGCAGCACGTGAAATTCTTGATCATATTGGTATGGGACAAAAATACTGTACTGAGATCATGGGTAAAGTACACAAGATTGGTAATAACCTAGGTCTTCCAGAAGCGGCATTAGCAGATACCTTAGAAGGATTAGAAGAAGATATTTACGATGAAACAGGTGTGTTAGTTGAATTACCGCTTGATAAGAAGGGGGCAGACATTCTTCTTATAACGCCATCGGCAGATTTCTTTGCAGAGCCTCATGTAGATGGATTAATGGGATATGCAAAAGTATTCCATGAATTGGGACTAGATTTTACTCTAAGTTCGTATGCATCAGAAGGTGCAAACTTCGGTATGTTTATCGGTAGTTATGAAAATATGCGTCGTCTAGCACTGCGTATTCGTAAAGCAGCGATTGATTTGGGCGTAAAACGGATTGTGTTTGGAGAGTGTGGACATGCATGGCGTGTTGCTTACAGTTTCTTAAATACTTTGGCAGGACCTTGGGATTTCTTAGATCAGAATTACCCCATTCCACAGCATGTATTAGAAATTACTGAGCCAGCATTGGCGGCAGGTAAGCTGAATATTGATAAATCTGCCAATGATGACATGGTAGTGACCTTTCATGATTCTTGTAATATCGCACGTGGATCACGTATTGGTAATTATGAACGTGGACAATTTGAAGTACCACGTAATGTTATTAAGGCAGTTTGTAATAACTACGTTGATATGCCCAAAGATACTATCCATGATGCAACCTTCTGTTGTGGTGGTGGTGGTGGTATTTTAACGGATGATTTGATGGAAGTACGTGTAAAAGGCGCACAACCGAGGATGGAAGCCCTTAAACATGTTACTGAACATCATGGCGTAACCCATATGGCGGCTATTTGTGCTATCTGTAAATCACAATTTACCAAAGTTATTCCTTATTACGGTTTTACTATGGATCAAATTGTTAGTGTGCATCAGCTTGTTAGTAGTGCAATCATCCTTACAGGACAGTTAAGTGAAGATGAAATTGACGATATGGAATTTGACTACGATGAAGCAAAAGAAAGATTAGTTGCGTCAAGAGAAGGCGTAGCAGAAGAATCAAAGTAGCCAAAGTAAGGTTATGACAATTAATTTACAACAAGTTTGCAAACAAGCTTGTATAGGATTTTAACTTAGCCGTAAGGCTGTAGTAGGAGAATAGGCATGGCAATATCACCTGATGATACAACAGTAAATAATTTTCGTCGTTATAATGACGGGGATAACAAATGGCGCAGTATGCATGATAATATCTTTCAAGAAGATACATCATATAAATGCCCTACCTATATTCAAAAAACACCTCCTTGTCAGGGTAGTTGCCCATCAGGAGAAGATATTAGAGGCTGGTTACAGATTGTACGTGGTATAGAAACCCCAACGGGTGGTTTGTCAATGCAAGAGTATGCATTCCGCCGTTCTACTGCTGCTAACCCTTTTCCTGCAATGATGGGACGTGTTTGTCCAGCTCCTTGTGAAGAGGGTTGTAACCGTAATGATCTTGAAGATTTTGTTGGTATCAACTCGGTTGAGCAGTACATCGGTGATTCAGCCATTGAAGGTGACTTTAAGTTTGAAGCTCCTAGTGAGCTTTCAGGCAAAAAAGTAGCTATCGTTGGTGCTGGACCTGCAGGTATGTCTGCAGCTTACCAATTGCGTAAAATGGGTCATGCATCGGTTGTTTTTGATGATCATGAAGAAATGGGCGGAATGATGTTCTACGGCATTCCTAACTATCGTACTCCACGTGCTGCACTGAAACATGAGAATCAGCGTATTCTTGATATGGGGGATATTGAATTCCGTGGTAATACTCGTGTCGGACGTGATGTTTCTATTGAGGAATTGGAAAATGATTTTGATGCCATTTTATGGGCATTAGGTGCAAAAAAAGGGCGTGGTTTGTTCCTTGATAACTGGAATGAAATCCCTAACTGTGTGACTGCGGTTGATTTCTTAGAAGCCTTCAACAAAGGTGAGATGCAATATACCTCTGCTAAGATTGTCTGTGTGGGTGGTGGTGATACTTCTATTGATGTTGTCTCCGTTGCGCGCCGTATTGGTACTCGTGCGGATTATAACGAGTTTCCTGAGGATGCAGTGGAAGGTCGTATTGTGCATGACGTTGATATTAAAGATAATATTGCCTGTGACAGCGTTGTATTATCTGCAGTTGAGTTGATTGCAGCAGAACATGAAGTACATGATGCAGATCGTGAAGGCGTTAAGATTATCAAAGGTGTGATGCCTTTAGAGATTCTTACCGATGAAAATGGTCGTGCAAATGCGATTAAATTGATTGAATGTACGATGGAAGGCGGTATTCCTAAGGCTGTTGATGGTGGTGAAGTAACCACTATTGAAGCGGATTTAATTGTATCGGCTATTGGACAGTTTACTGACCTTGAAGGGGTTGAGTCTGTTGGTAATGATAGAAATAGTATCGATGCAGACCAGTACTATCAAGTGCCTAATAAAGCAGGGCATTTTGCGGCAGGCGATGTGATTCGACCACATTTATTAACAACAGCCATTGGTCACGCCTCCATTGCGGCTGAAAGTATTAATAACTACTTTAATAATTCGAAATTACGTCGTCGTCCTAAAGTGGATAAGCACCATTTTGATTTACTTAAGAAAATGAGTGAATATGAAATTGCCCCTGTTTCCTTTGATGATGCCATGCAAGAGGATATGCGTGGCACTGATAGCATGAACTACGCAGTGCATAACTTCGATGACCGTTCAGAGCATGAGATTATCACTTCAAGTGAATTATTTTTAGGTCATTTTGAATATAATCCACGTAACTTGCGTGTTGAAGATGTACCAAGTGATACTGAAGTTTTAGGTCACTTTATGGAGCGTATGCAAGGGCTTGATGATGACACAGCAATAAAAGAAGCTGATCGTTGTATGAGTTGTGGCATGTGTTTCGAATGTGATAACTGTGTTATTTTCTGTCCTCAAGATGCTGTTTTCAAAGTTAAAAGAGGCATCGGTAAACCATCTGTTCTTGGTCGTTACGTAGATACTGACTATAACCGTTGTATTGGTTGTCATGTTTGTGCTGATGTCTGTCCAACAGGCTATATTGAGATGGGTCTTGGTGGCTAATCTGCTTTCTTGCAGTTGAACTAATAGCGACGTTTATTGAGGTGGGTTTATTTTACCCGCTTCATAAGTCCTTGATTAACAGGTATATCTATGTTTAGCAAATTCTTATCCGTAACATCTTCATTGTTGTTACTTGTTTTTCTAATAGGGGTTTCAGGTTGTGGAAATGAACCACCTCAAATAGAGAGCAAAATAACAAAAGCACTTAAAAAGTTTGATACTGAAGAGCAAAATACGGCTCATAAGGCTGAGATGAGAAAATACCATATGGATCATCTAAAGCATAAGCGTGATCTAACCATGTATGGTGGCATAAGAACTGCTGAAGATAGCTTAAAAGGCTGTATCGATTGTCATGTACCAGTACCGAAGGGTGATAAAGTGGTACGTCATACCGATCCTGAACATTTTTGTAAAACGTGTCATGCTTATGCCAGCGTAGAGATAGACTGTTTTCAATGTCATGCCGATCATCCAGACAAGCCCGAATCTGCAACGGCAAACAATGCTTTAATGGATGAAAATTTAGGGATAGTAGCGGATGATTCAACTAGGAAAACTTCTACGGAGGTGACAGGACAGTGAGTGATAGAAATCATATGCATCAAAATGTTGATCAGAACAGAGGAGATGATGGCAACATAAACGCCTATCGACGCCAGTTTATGGCAAGTGTTGTGGGTATTTCAGGTGTTGCCACTGTAGCAACGATTGCACCAGGTATTATTTTGCAGCAAGCTCAAGCAAAACCAGCTGATGAAATGGTGACAAATAAAGTACGCTGGGGACTATTAATTGATACTAGCAGGTTAACTGACGGTGGTGATGCTTGTGTGGAAGCTTGTAAAAAAGAACACGGCTGGGGTAATGAAAAACTCTCTAATAAAGAACAAGACGCACAATGGATTCGTAAAGTAAAAGTCACTGAAAAAATGACGGGACACGTTACCAGTCTCCCCGTAATGTGCCAACATTGCGATACTGCACCTTGTGTTGATGTTTGCCCAACAGGTGCTTCGATGAAACGTGCCGATGGCATTGTTTTGGTCAATAAGCATATCTGTATTGGCTGTCGTTACTGCATGATGGCTTGTCCTTATAAGGCACGTAGTTTTGTACATGAAACATTAACTGATCAACGTCCGTATTCACCGCGCGGTAGAGGCGTGGTTGAATCTTGTAATATGTGTGTGCACCGTGTTGATGCAGGGAAAAAACCTGCCTGCGTTGAAGCTGCACCAGAGGCAATTTTATTTGGTGATCTTAATGATAAAGAAAGTGATATCAGCAAGGCATTAAAAGAATTTGGCGGTACGCAGATACGGGCTGATCTCGGTCTTAACACTGGCGTTCGTTATCGGGGTATCTAAACAATGAATAAAAGAATCACATTTAGCGAAGCAGGTGGCGGTTTAGGTTTTATTACCCTGCTGATGGTGACGGGCGGAATGATCGCTCTTGGTTTTCTATCCTTCCTTTATATGGAGCATTCAGGACATCATGTGACGGGAATGAATAACCAAATTGTTTGGGGATTGCCGCATGTATTTGCAATTTTTATGATTGTGGCTGCATCAGGGGCTGCCAATATAGGCTCTGTTGGTACTGTCTTTGGTAAAAAGATATACCAGCCATTAGGACGCTTATCGGTTATTATTGCTATTGCATTGCTTATTGGCGGGCTATTGGTATTAGTGTTGGATTTAGGTCATGCAGATCGTCTGATTGTCGCTATGACTCACTTTAATCCCAAGTCCATCTTTACTTGGAATATTGCACTGTATAGTGGCTTTCTAGGTATTATGTTCTTCTATCTATGGACGATGATGGACAGAAGCAAGTTGGCTAAAAGTCTCTACAAGCCCGCAGGTTACATTGCTTTCTTATGGCGTATTATCCTTACTATGGGTACAGGTTCAATTTTTGGATTTTTAGTCTCACGTCAATACTACGATGCTGCCATTATGGCACCCTTATTTATTACCCTTTCCTATGTCTTAGGTACAGCCATCTACACATTAGTGCTTATGGCAGCCTATAAATGGACAGGACGTGAACTTGGCGATAAAGTATTGAATCGTTTACGCTACACACTCGCTATTTTTATAGCGGCGGTATTATTCTTTGAATTAGCACGTCACTTAACTAACTTATACGCAACAGAGCATCACGGTATCGAAAGCTATATCCTGCTTGATGGTGGAATTTATACTTTCCTATTCTGGGGTGGACAAATTTTTCTAGGAAGTCTCGTTCCTATGTTCCTCGTTTGGTGCAAAAAGCTTAAAGACAACCGTCTAGCATTAGGAGTAGCTGCTGCACTTGCCATCCTTGGTGGAGTCAGCTTCATTTATAATGTATTAATTGGTGGTCAAAGCTATCCATTAGTTTTATTCCCTAATGCAGTAGTAGAAAGTAGCTTCTTTGACGGTATAACTAATAGCTACTTTCCTAGCCTTCCTGAAATGCTGCTTGGAATAGGTGGTGTAGGAGTTACTTTATTGCTTATTGTAATCGGTGTTAAAGTATTACGTTTACTACCCGACTCCTTAGCAGACAAAGTTACTGATCCACATCATAAATAAATTTTAACTTCCTTCCTTTCTAGCCGACCTTGTGTCGGCTTTTTTGAGTTAACATGATTTTCTATATTATTTAGTAATGATATTAATTTTTATCCCATTGCATGAGCCAGATTGATTGGGAGCATACAATTCGTAATGAATTAGATTATCAACGAGATATGGATTATTGTCATTTTAATCCCGTAAAATATCGTTTAGTAAATAATGTCAAAAAATGGCCTTATTCAATATTTGATTCTTTGGTAAGAAAAGGCATTTATCCCAAAGAGTGGGGAGCGAATATTGTTTTAAATGCAGGAGAAAGAGATTGAGGCTTTATATTGTCGGCTGGTGATGCGCGGATAGATTACATTTGAATTTTAGCTTCGTACAATGCGTATCTTAGCTGATCTACCGCGCTATACACTTGCGCAGATTTTTTGCTTCTGATTGGATTATCTCAAGAGGCGCATAGTTACTCTACGCAACGATTGAGAGGATTCAAGCAAGAGTAAAAAGGCAAGTAGGATAGTGTCTTTTTCGCTACAACCGCCGAGTATATCAATATGATAGGTTGGGTGAAGCCTGCTTCACGCAAAGAATTATGGCATAAATTTTCCTAGAGTTTTTGATCATTTAAGTGATCAGTGCTATATAAAAAATGCCTTGTAATGCGAAACTATGGATAATATCCCAGAGTTTTTTGTTTTATTTTATTCATCAGTAGCGAGATGGGTTGGAGACGAGTATTCTATGGGGCTTTATTCTTTTTATTGATTGATTAAATTTAAAAAACTATGCCTAACGAATACAACCCAAAATCTATTGAAGCCGCTGTCCAGAAAGTTTGGGATAACAATAAGTCATTTGAAGTGACTGAAGATCCTGATAAAGAAAAATTTTATTGCCTGTCAATGTTTCCTTATCCGAGTGGCAAGCTCCATATGGGGCATGTACGAAATTATACTATTGGTGATGTGGTGTCTCGTTTCCAGCGTATGCAGGGTAAAAATGTATTGCAACCGATGGGGTGGGATGCGTTTGGTTTGCCTGCTGAGAATGCGGCGATTAAAAATAAAGTGCCACCTGCTGCATGGACGGATCATAATATTGCCGATATGCGTGGACAGCTTAAAAAAATGGGCTTGGCTTATGATTGGTCGCGTGAATTAGCCACTTGCAAGCCTGATTATTACCGTTGGGAACAGTGGTTCTTTTTACGTTTGTTAGAAAAAGGGGTTGTGTATCGTAAAAAAGCAACGGTAAATTGGGATCCAATTGATCAAACGGTGTTGGCTAATGAGCAGGTGGTTGATGGGCGTGGTTGGCGTTCGGGTGCATTGGTTGAGCAACGTGAAATTGATCAATGGTTTTTGAAGATTACCGATTACGCGGATGAATTATTGCAAGATGTAAAAAAATTGGAAGATTGGCCTGAGCAAGTACGTACTATGCAGGCAAATTGGATTGGTCGTTCAGAAGGGGTTGAGCTAAGCTTTGGTATTGAAAACTCTGATGAGCGTTTATCTGTATTTACTACCCGTCCTGATACTTTAATGGGAGTGACTTATGTTGCAGTTGCGCCACAACATCCCCTTGCATTGCAAGCGGCGGCCAATAATGAAGAATTAACGACCTTTATTGAATCGTGCAAAAACACTAAAGTAGCTGAAGCCGATATGGCTAAGATGGAAAAGAAAGGCATGGCAACGGGTATGATGGCGATCCATCCTATGACGGGTGATAAAGTGCCTATCTGGGTTGCCAATTTCGTTTTGATGTCCTACGGCTCGGGTGCAGTGATGGCGGTTCCTGCACATGATGATCGTGATTGGGAATTTGCAACTCAATATGGTATTGAGATTAAACAAGTCATTGATGCGGTTGATGGTGAATCTGTTTCGGTGACTGAGGGGGCTTATACTAAAAAAGGCGTATTGATTAATTCAGGTGAATTTAACGGTTTAAGCTCAAAATTAGCTTTTGATGCGATTGCAGAAGATCTTACGAATCAGGGTAAAGGACATAAAACGGTCAATTATCGTCTGCGTGATTGGGGTGTGTCGCGTCAACGTTATTGGGGTTGTCCGATTCCGATTATCTATTGTGATGATTGTGGTGCAGTGCCAGTACCTGAGAAAGATTTACCGATTGAATTGCCGACAGAGATTGAGTTTGATGAAACAGGTGGTTCACCGATTAAGAAAATGCCTGAATTTTACCAAACCACTTGTCCATCCTGTGCTAAGCCTGCAACGCGTGAAACCGATACCTTTGATACTTTTTTTGAATCATCATGGTATTACGCACGTTATACAGGCGCTGATAATGATCAGTCAATGCTGGATAAACGGGCGGATTACTGGTTACCTGTTGATCAGTATATTGGTGGTATTGAACATGCCGTATTGCATTTATTATATGCGCGTTTCTTCCATAAATTAATGCGTGATGAAGGCTTAGTCTCCTCTGATGAGCCATTTAGTAAGCTATTAACGCAGGGTATGGTGTTAGCAAATACTTATTATCGAGAAAATGATAACGGTGGACAAGATTGGATTGCACCTGATCAGGTGGATGTTCAGCATGATGCTAAAGGTAAGGCAATCAGTGCAACTTTACGTGCAGATGGTCAGCCTGTGTTATCCGATGGCATGAGCAAAATGTCCAAGTCTAAAAATAATGGGGTTGATCCGCAAATTCTAATTGATCGATACGGTGCGGATACTTTGCGCCTATTTTCGATGTTTGCTGCTCCACCTGAACAAAGTATGGAATGGTCAGATTCAGGGGTAGAAGGTGCGAATCGTTTTCTACGCCGTTTATGGCGACAAGTACAAGAGCATATTGCATCAGGTGATGAGGTTGTATTGGATACTAAAAATCTCTCTAATCAACAGGCTGATTTGCGTCGTAAACTGTACTTAACGTTACAAAAAGTCACTGACGATATGGGACGTCGCTTTACCTTTAATACCGCTATTGCTGCCAATATGGAACTCTTAAATGACGTTTCTAAATTTGATGATAAAAGTGAGCAGGGAAGGGCGCTTCGACAGGAGATATTTACTACTGTTATTTTAATGCTATCGCCTATTGCACCACACATTTGCGAAACATTATGGAAAAGTCTTGGTAAAACCTCCTTATTAATTGATGAAAGCTGGCCACAAGTGGATGCATCTGCTTTGGTGCAGGAAAATATTGAATTAATAGTGCAAGTCAATGGTAAATTACGCGGTAAAATTACCGTTGCTATTGATGCAAAAGATGAAGAGATTAAGCAACAAGCGCAAGACGCAGACAATGTAAAACGTTTTATTAAAGAGAATCTTGCAGATAAATCAGTGCGTAAGGTGATTGTTGTTAAAGGACGTTTGGTTAATATTGTCGTGGCGTAAGTTTGAGTGCAATTTATTGTAATTGGATTCACTGTTAATTCTTAATCCTTAGGTTGGAACAGTCAGTTCTTCTAATGACCAACGCGGTCTTGGTTGAATAATAGTAGCTTCAGCCTGTCCAGCTTGTAAACGCAGTGCGCCTGCATAGGCAATCATGGCACCATTGTCGGTACAAAACTCAAGGCGTGGAAAATAAACTTCAGCCTCTAATTGCTGTAATTTCTCCCGCAGGCGTTTATTAGCACCGACTCCTCCTGCAACCACTAAACGCTTACCCTTTACGAACTGCAATGCTCGACGGCATTTAATCAACAAGGTATCAACGACTGCTTCTTGGAAAGCGTATGCAATATTGGCTTGTACCTGTTTGCTTTTATCAGATTTATTCCAAGTGGTTAGTGCAAAGGTTTTAAGACCACTAAAGCTAAAATCCAAACCTGGGCGGTTAACCATTGGACGTGGAAATTTATAAGCATTAGGAAGTCCTGTTGCTGCTAAAGCCGCTAAAACAGGACCTCCGGGATAGGCAAGCCCTAGCATTTTAGCTGTTTTGTCAAAAGCCTCTCCCACCGCATCATCAAGCGACTCTCCTAAAATTTTATAATCACCAATTGCTTTAACATCAACTAGCAAGGTATGCCCGCCTGACACTAGCAAGGCAATAAAAGGAAAGGAGGGGGGATTTTTTTCTAACATTGGAGCTAATAGATGCCCTTCCATATGATGCACTGCCACAGCGGGAATATTTAATCCCCAAGCCAGTGAACGACCAATAGATGCGCCCACCATTAAAGCACCAATTAATCCTGGTCCTGCGGTATAGGCAATACCCTCTAAATCGGATAGGCTTAAATTTGCCTGTGCTAACACTGCTTTGATTAAAGGAGTCGTTTTACGAATATGATCACGAGAAGCAAGCTCTGGTACAACACCGCCATATTTTGCGTGTAAATTAATCTGTGAATAGAGCTGATCTGCTAACAAACCCTGTTCTGTATCATAAATTGCCACTCCTGTTTCATCGCAAGATGATTCTATACCCAGTATTTTCATGGATTTTTCCTTAAAGTCTGTACAGTTTGCGTGCCAATAACATTTTTTCAATGTGTAATCGGATGGTAACTATTTAGCTATATTATTAAAATGCGGCTTAGTCTACATTACCGCCCTTCAACTCACTAGTAGTACTCAATATTCCATCAAAGTAGGCTTGTTAAATGGATAAGTTAAAAGCGATTTCCGATTCGATTACATTTCGTACTTTTATTATTACCTTGCTCGCATTCGCGATGCTGATTCCTCTTTATATGACGCAAGGTATTATTAGTGAACGCAATCAATATTATCACCAAACACTTGATAGTATTAGTAAAGGTTGGGCGAAAGAGCAAACCATTGTCGGTCCTGTTTTAGTTGTTCCTTATATTGAACATATTTTTAGTGCCAATACAGTGACGGATGAGAATGGTAAAAGTAAAACCATCAGTCGTGATATTTTCAATACTAAAACCATGGTGCTTTTACCTGAGGAGCTAAAAATAAAGGCTAATCTTAATGAACAATTTAGAAAGCGCGGTATTTATAGTATCTTACTTTATATTGCTGATATCACCATCAGCGGTGCGTTTGATCTGTCTATTTTACCCCCAAAAGACTCGAATAGTCGCAAGGTAAAGTGGGATAAAGCCTATCTTGCGATTGGTTTATCAGACACCAAGGCAATTACAGAGACAACGCCCATACGTTGGGATAAAGCCAGTGCTTCCTTAGAACCTAGTACCAATCTGGAGGGTTTTTTACGCTCTGGTTTTCATGCTTCGATGAAAGAGACTGATCGTTTTAATCCACGTCCAGAGTTTAGAATTAAATTATCATTAAAGGGGCGAGGCAGTTTTCGTTTTGCACCGTTAGGAAAAATAACCAAGGCAACGATAACTTCAGGTTGGCCACACCCTAGTTTTCAAGGGGATCTATTACCAAATAATGAACCTGAAATAAATGAGAAAGGTTTTAGGGCTTCTTGGAGTATTCCGCATTTAGCCAGAGATTATCCGCAAAATTGGTTGCTTGAGGAGGACAAAGAAACCCCCAAATACGACTTATATTCACTGACAACAGGGGTTGATTTATTTACCCCTGTCTCTCTTTATACAAAAATTAATCGCAGTATAAAATACGGTGCTTTATTTATAGGGCTGACGTTTATTGTTTTTCTCTTATTTGAGATGATTACCAAAACACGCATCCACATGATCCAATATATTCTTGTTGCTGTCTCTTTAAGTCTGTTTTATCTTATTCTCGTTTCCTTATCGGAGCATCTTCCCTTTTTAATTTCCTATGCTTATGCTGCCTCTGCAACCATTAGCATTATTACCCTTTATTCCGCTGCTGTATTGCAACGATTTTCACGCGCTATTATGATTTTTCTCTTACTTAGCAGTCTCTATGGTGTATTATTTTTTATCCTACAAATGGAAGATTATGCATTGCTAGCAGGCACAGCTTTAATTACCTTGATTGTTATTTTTATGATGTTTGCAACGCGTCGTTTACAACGCTGAAATGCTTTAGAGTGATTCCTAGATCAATCTTCTAACTGTTGAAATAAAGCATAAATATAAGCTCGTTCCTCATTGTGAGGATTGATAAAAGTATGGTCAAAAGAAGAGAGTAGCTTAAAGGATGCACCTAAACGTCCTGATAATTCTTCAATGGAGTATCGATGAACGGGTAAATTTGCACATTTTTTAGCGCCTATCTGAGAGAATTCTGCAAAGAGAGCATAACCTTCTGGTGCTAAATGTGTTTTAAGATTATCGAAATACCCCTGTATATTTTTTTCTTCGATTAGAAAGTGTAATACCGCTCTATCTATCCAGATATCAATGGTTGGAATCGTTGTTTCAATCGGTTTAGAAATATCCTGACATAAGTAAATAATCTCTTTTGCTTGTTTTCCTAAGCGTTGTTTAACAGTGGCTAATGCTTCATTGCTAATATCATTGAGTATTAATTTTGTTTTTTTAATTAATAGTTCATCAACTAAAACAGAGGTTCCAGCACCTGAAATAAAGAACGTTGAATCTTGCCAGTGTTGAATTTGATTCAATAAGCGAAATGTTTCCTTGGGGTCTTGTTCATACCAACCCATCATTAAATCTTCCGTTTTTGAAAAGATGGAATCCCAATGTTTGCGAATTGATTTACTTTTATCCATAGGTAACTTTTTATAATCTATAGGCAGGAGTCCAAGCTTCAATTTGTGCGAGTCGTACTAACACGGAGAGAATGAATTGCCACGTTTAACCTTGTTTTTCTATAATGCAAGAATATACTGCTTAACTTCACAGGTTCTATCTATGATAATGCGAGCTTTGATTTAATGCATTGTAAATGAGTAAACCCAATTATGTCAGGTAAAATTTTCATCCAAACACATGGCTGTCAAATGAACGAGTATGATTCCTCTAAAATGTTGGATGTACTTAAAGATGCAGACGGTATGGAACTCACTGATGACCCCAAGCAAGCTGATGTTTTATTATTAAATACCTGCTCTATTCGTGAGAAAGCACAAGAAAAAGTGTTTTCACTGATTGGGCGTTGGAAAATAATTAAAGATAAAAATCCTAATGTCATTATTGGTATTGGAGGCTGTGTTGCGAGCCAAGAAGGTGAAGCATTACGCAAGCGCGCGCCTTCTGTTGATGTGGTTTTTGGCCCTCAAACCCTGCATCGTTTACCCGAAATGATTAAAGAAGCAAAAAATAGTAAAAAAGCAGTGGTTGATATCTCTTTTCCTGAAATTGAAAAATTTGATAATTTACCCGAACCCAGAGCCGAAGGCCCAAGTGCCTTTGTTTCTATTATGGAGGGTTGCTCCAAATACTGCACTTTTTGCGTTGTTCCTTATACCCGTGGCGAAGAAATATCACGTCCTTTTGATGATATTTTAGCTGAAATTGCCACCTTAGCGGAACAAGGTGTGCGTGAAGTGAATTTACTAGGACAAAATGTAAATGCCTATCGCGGTAAAATGCACGATGGTGATACGGCTGATCTTGCAATATTGATTCAATACGTCGCTACCATTGAAGGTATTGACCGTATTCGCTATACGACCTCTCATCCTGTTGAATTTAGTGACAGCTTAATCCAAGTTTATGCAGATGTTCCCGAATTAGTAAATCATTTGCATTTGCCAATACAAAGTGGTTCTGATCGTATACTGGCGGCTATGAAGCGGGGGCATATGGCAGCAGAATTTAAATCAAAAATTAGAAAATTACGCGCTATACGCCCTGATATCAGTATGTCCTCTGATTTTATTATTGGTTTTCCTGGAGAGAGCGATGCGGATTTTGAAGCGACTATGCAATTGATTGAAGACATTGGGTTTGATCACAGCTTCAGCTTTATCTACAGCCAGCGTCCGGGTACACCCGCCTCATCTTTTCCTGATGATGTTTCAATGGAAGTTAAAAAAGCACGTTTAAAACGCTTGCAAACTCGTATCTTAGAAATGAGCGCTGAAATTAGCCAAGCAATGGTCGGCACAGTACAAACGGTATTAGTAACAACTTTATCAAAACGCAGTGATAAAGAAATTTCAGGTAAAACAGAAAATAATCGTACCGTTAATTTTGAAGGTTCTCAGGATCTTATAGGCAAATTTGTCGATATTAAAATCACACAAGCTTATCCTAATAGTTTACGTGGAGATATTGTTGCCGTTGAGGGAGAGTAGTGAGAAAAGAAGGAGTTGAAATGCTAAGCCAATATTTGAGTTAAGTTTAAATGTTTCGACGGGATAATATATCTTCTCAAGCTAAGACTAAGAGGTCGATTAAGTAGTTGAAGATTTAGACTAAAACAACCAAAATAACTAAATTGGAGTTACGATGTGGAAGTCAACGGGATGGATAGCGAAGAAAGAGCATGTTACCAACGAAACGGTCCAGAATTGGATAAAGGAGGGATACTATGATCAGGTCAAGAAAACAAAAGGAGGACACTATCGAGTGTGGGTTGAAGAACCAAGCGTTGTTATCCTCTATGCCCGTGTATCCAGCAAGAAGCACCAAA
>WGBH01000059.1 GCA_015494435.1 Thiotrichaceae bacterium
GATTCGCTGCGCTAATCAAGCTCCTCGCAATGATGTGATATTTTAGAGTAAAGGTAACAACTAAAGTGTAAACAGAGAAATGAACGATGCCTTTATATTGATAAAGAATCTTTCGTTGAAGTTAATAACTGTGATTCAAAAACTTTCTGTTTGTTGTATTAATACTACGGAATATGATTCTAGGAAGTTCTAAGTAATCAATCTACCCATCTTACTTGTTACTTGCCCTTTTTTCTCTATTTGAATCCTCTCAATCATTGCATAGAGCGACTACTGTGCATCTTTTGAGAGACTTCAATCAGAAACAACAAATCAGTGCAGTATGGATAAATTCATTACTTGAAACTTCCTTATTAGTAGCTATACTCGTTTAAAAGGCTGATAAAATTTATAGGGACAAGTAGGATTTCTTAGGAATATTCTACGAGAATGGAGAGTGATGATGTCCGCTACACGCATTGATGTCGATGGTATAGGTCTAATAATATCCCTTCTGTTTTCTTCTCTTCTCGTATTGCTTGCTTCTTCGTTTTATATTTTACGTTCTGATATTGAGCTTCAACTTATTAGTGATGTGAGTGAGCGCCTAGCAGAAGAGCAACTTCAATTAAACGTTGATTTTAATGGAAGAGATGGAATTATTGGAGGCAGTGTTACTAGTGAAAAAGAAAGAAAAGACGCAATAGCTATTGCAGAAAGTGTAGAAGGTGTACGTACAATTAAAGATGAGCTTACTATTGTTACTATACCCACAGGTAATAGTAATACTGACAATATTCCCTCGGAGTTGCCTACTATTACTGGAGAGATAAAAGCTAATGCACCAACAGTAAAGTCATCAGATAGTATAACTTCAATAACCCCCATCACGCCTATCTCTTCTGAGACTAAGACCAATAATTATACGGTCACTGAAGAAAAAGAGAATTCTTCTAAAAATCTCACTGAAATGACACAAAAACCTATTATTGAAGAACTTTCAATTCCTTTTCAAGCTGATATAATTAAATTATCCTCAAAGCAAGAGTCATCTTTAAATACACTCGCTATAAAACTAATGAATGATCTTTCATTATTTCTTGAAATCTCATCTGCTCATTTGAAATCTAAAATTGCAATTAAGCGAGCTACTTTAATTAAAAATTTCTTGGAAAAACAAGGGGTCAATAAGAATCATTTTGATATTATTTGGGATAGCTCAGAAAATAAGAATTCAGTACAATTAAGACTGTTTAAAAATAAATAAAAATGGCATATTACAGCGGAGTTGATGAGATTGAAGAGCATGATTTTGATTACCTACATCTTACGGGGAATATGTTAGTATTCTAAATCTGAATCCATCAAACCTATAATGCTGGATTAGAGTTGATCTTACTGGTCTAGACCATAAACCACAAGATAGATAAAAGAAATTTATACATATATCGTATACTTTATGATAAGATTGCTATAACTTGAGTAATAATTAGACTAATAATATTTTATATCATGGATGAAAATAGACTCAAAGATATTTTATATACACCACGGAGCAATAGTTATGAAAGGCATCCATCTTGGAAAAAAATTATTATCGGCACTTATTTTAAGCGGTATTATTTTTAGCTCACCGCTAGTCGCTAAAAATGAAGCTAAAGGAAAACTTGCTAATATTTCCAATCGAATAGGTAAAGGACAATGGACTATTGTTGAAGCATGGCATCATAAATGCAGTGTATGTATGGGAAGTATGCCTGCAATGGTAAAGTCAATTGGTACATACCCTAATACAAAAGTAATTGGTATCTCCTTAGATGGTGATGCAAGAATTGCACAGCGTGTAATCAGAAAATATCATATAAATTTTCCGACAATCATGTCTAATGTCACTGAATTTAATGCTTATGTCAAAAAAGTAGCAAATAAAAAGCTAACAGGTGTACCAACCTATATGATTTTTTCTCCACAAGGAAAAGTTGTGGCTTATCAATCAGGGAAAATTACTCCTCCACAACTGAGAAATTTTATTCTCAAGCTTGGTAAGAAAGGCTAATACCTAAAGTGGCTCCAAAAAAATAAAACTGAATCCGTAAGATTAGTACAGCATAAGTCACAACCCCTTAATTTCACTGTAAAAATAATGTCTTACAGCTAGCCTTATGGATTCAGAAAAAAGCCACATTTTCATGTGGCTTTTTTCTATTTTATTAACCGAGTTTCGTATAAAAAACACCCTCAAGCTGGTTAGTCGTATTCCAACTGGATAAATTAAGTTTATTATGCAGAGGAGCTAGAAAACATAATTGACCTCTCTATTTTATTACTTATCATTTATTTTTTGAACTTATACAGACTTAAAGTAGCCAATTCATAGTAACTATTGAACATAACAAATGTTATATTGATTCTTCATCTAGACAGGTTATTTAATAATAGTAAGTTTTACTAAAAAACATCTCATTGTAGATTTTTTATTCTAGTTAATCCTCTTCCTGTATAACCCTAAAGACACATTGCTATGGAAACTCAAAAAAGATACCACAATCTAGTTTTGCTAGATGATAACAATGAAAGTAAACAACTTGTTACCAAAAAATTATTCTTTATCTTCTTATTATTTTTTGCAGGGCTAATGATTGGTGCCTTGTTAATTTCATTACTGCATAATAAAAACAAGCTAACCGCTCAAGCCGTTCCTACAACGGAGGAATTACAAGAAATAGCGCCTCCAGAATTGCAATCTATTACCACAATAACTCCATCCTCGAAAAAGGACGGATGTAGTATTGAAAGTCTAGGGAGAAATATAGCACAGGGCTGTTCTGTAGATGATTATGCTGAAACGCCTATAAAGTTAGATAATGCAACAACAGGTATAACGGAACTCAATACTTTATCAGCTCCAAAGGATACTGCCAATAAAGCAGATATACCTTCTAAAAATAATGGTAATACAACTAATATTCTCGATTTACAATAAATCAGGAAATACCTTAATCTTTAGAGCTACCAATAATTAAAGTCGCATTTGCTGGTAAATTTTCATTTAAATCGGTTGATAAGCGTTGCCAGTCAAAAAATGGACCAGGATCTGTTTTTCTTTCAGGGGCTATATGCTGATGCCCCGTAATATTTCCTTTTTTTAAACTTGGGTATTGCAAATATAATTGCTGAATGATTATTTTTAGTTGAACATATTGAACATTAGTAAATGCCTGCTCATCTGTTCCTTCTAATTCAATGCCAATTGAAAAATCATTACAGCCTTTTCTACCTTGAAAGCATGAAATACCTGCATGCCAAGCGCGTTTATGAAAAGGGACGTACTGAACGATCTTCCCATCACGTTGAATTAATAAATGACTAGAAACACGTAATTTGTATATCTGAGTAAAAAATGGGTGAGCATTTTTAGGTAATTGGTTAGTAAATAACTTATCAATCCAATTTCCACCAAATTTCCCAGGTGGCAAGCTGATATTGTGAATAACAATCAAGTTAATATCATTTTTATTGGGACGATTATCAAAATTAGGTGAAGGATGTTGTCGAGCGTTACTTAATAAACCTGATTTTTGATTGATAGTTGGTTTAATTTGCATATAACTATTTCTATTTTAATAAGTAAATTAGTCTAAAATAAGGGCTGATATGCTAAGTGTCTCTATTTTGCCACATAGCATCTATCACCTTATGCTTCTTCATGCTAAAATCACCAAGGAGCATGCATATTCTTTAATTTTATTA
>WGBH01000060.1 GCA_015494435.1 Thiotrichaceae bacterium
CCTAAAGACTAGACAAGCAGAAAAACACAATAAATCTAATATTTTTAATGCCTTAAATATCAAAAAATAAACATAAAAATTTTATTCTATCTATCTACTTACTCCTTTTGAGCAATCCAAATAAATACTCTCTTGGCGATAAAGTACAGAAAAATCCCACCAAAGTCTGCTACCCAATCCAAGACTGAAAAACTTCGTTCTGGCGTATAGTATTGCATAATTTCTATACAAGCGCCATATATCAACAGAGGTACTCCCTTCCAAAACCAAAAAGGTTTTCGTGATGAAGACAAATCGATCAAAAAAGAAAAACCAAAAAAAACAAGGAGATGAATTAATTTATCATTCATTTCATATTGCGGAGGAATATCTAATTCCCGCGTAGCAACCCAAGCTCCTGCAAGCATTAAAAAAACCACTAAAAAACGTATGGAATATTTAAAAAAAGCAATATTGCGCAAAGAACGAACAAATAAAATGAGATAGGAAAGAATTCTAGTCATTTTAACTAAACGCATAGTCATTAACCTCTAGAAAGCTTTCGCTTTAGAAAAGAAAAAACAGTCTTAAAGACCCATATTAATAAAATCTTATACACAAACTTTTTCATTATCACTACCTAAAATATTAATCGATTTTACATTCCAAACTCGACACAATAGAAACTATGCAAGACCACTATTAATCTAAGCAATTTTCAAAGGGGATTGGGTTCAATGGATTTTCTTAGCTTTAAAAGCTTTATCAGCATCCCAGTACTTATCGGGTTTTATTATATTGGTGCGGTGATTATGCCTGTTTTTCTTTGGTTAGTCTCAATTTCGCTAACAAAGAAATTTCAATGGGTTAATACTCTGCATAAAAAGGCTAAAGAAACCCTTTGGCAACTTCTAAACACTCGACAGAAAATCGTATTTATACTCATATTCATTACCGCATTTTTCTTTATACAACTATTTTGGCGAATGTTATTTGAATTTCTCATCGCCTATTTACAGATACGAGATGCATTAGTGAAATAAGGAACTTTTAGGTAATAAATTTATCGCTCCCAAAAATCATATACTATCGCATACAGATAAATTAGGTTGATTCGCTCTCCCTTAATATCTATGACTAGTGCATAACTGAAGTCCTAAAGGGGCGGTCACTCGACTACATACACATAGCAAAGCTAACCCCTCCGAGGCACAAGATCTGCCCCATCACTGACAGGACAGGGTGTGATTTAAAGTGCGAGGATCTGCTAAACTGTTTGCATCCGTAACAACAAAGATAAATACTAAAAATGAACAAACAAGATACCCAACTAATAAATCGGCTTAATCAACATCCTTCATTACGTCAACGAATGGAAGAGTTACTCAATATTGTTGAAAATACAAAAGGAGATTGTGAAAAAGTGAATGATGCTGAACAATATGTCATTGATGAACTAAGAAAAATGGGAAATGATGCCTTAACTTTCTGGGCAAATAATGCAGTAACACAGAGTGTAGAAAAATTACAGAATGAAGTCTCAGGGCTTCATGGCAAAGGAAAAAAAAAGTCCATTGGAACAGTACGTTTGGAGAAATAAACGTCATAGAGCCTATTTTTAACTTGCCTAAAAAGCAGGAATTTAGACCCTTTCTTTTAACATCAGGGATCACAACACGTTGTTGCTCACTCCCACTACAGCGCGTTATAACGGATTTTGGTGCGGATGATAGTTTTGCTAAAAGTGCCCAAAAAATCAAAGAGCATTATGCCATTACCATTGGAGAAAGCACGATTCGAAAAGTAACCCTTTTGCATGCAGAAGCGATGGATAAACAGCAAAAATCAGATAATCTTTCGGTTCAAACAGCAGGTTGTCCTGTGCAAATTGCGGAGATTGATGGATGCATGATTCCCATTATGACACCCGATTCTGACCCTGATGCAAAAGATAAGCGAAAAAAGAAGACGTTGCACTGGCAAGAAGGTCGCTTGAGTTTAGCTCATGAGTTAGATAGTAAAACACCTAAATTTTCCGCTATTTTTCAAGGAAGTACAAAGGATGCAGGGAAAACATTATTGAATTGTTCGATAAAAGCAGAGTTTGGAAAACAAACACATCTTCACGGCGTGGGAGATGGTGCTTCATGGATTGCACTTCAGTACAAAGAAGTATTTGGTGAACAGGGAAGTTACCTGATTGATTTTTTTCATGTCTGTGAATATTTATCGGATGCCTCAGCGAGTTACTGTGATATTAACCCCAAAGGCTGGCTTGAAGAGCAAAAGAACCATTTGAAAAATAATGATTATTTGATCGTTATTGATAATTTAAGTGCCTTTCTTGAGGATGAATCTATTGATGATAAACAAGCGCCTGTGCGAGTTTGTCATCGTTATTTAAGTAACCGAACGGATCAATTAGACTACAAAAATGCGCTAGAGAATGGCTTACCGATTGGCTCAGGCGAAATAGAAAGCGCCCATCGATACGTGATTCAAAAACGTCTCAAGCTATCAGGTGCATGGTGGAAAGCATCAAATGTTAACCCAATGCTTTCATTACGTGTCGTCCGAGTGAATGATGAATGGAGCGAGTATTGGGAGAACCTGCGTAATGTCGCGTAATATCATCCAGAACTCCTCGCACTTTTAATCACACCCCTATCGCCATCTTAGAGACACTACTCCGATTTTTATGGGCGAATATAACTATAGCCTTGCTCTTGTAACTCCATAATACGTGCCACTCCCGCAGGAACAGTCCCTACGCCTTTAAGAAGCTTAGGCAACTTCCCTGTTTTCTTCTTCACTTTCTTCATGGTGTTCATACAAGCACTAAACGTGATGTCTTGCATGCTAAGGCTTTCTACTCGTTTAGCAAACTCACTTTTAGCTGTCATCAAACCAAGCCCTGGACCATAAGATACAATCTCTATATCAATATTATCAACACCATAATGCTTCTGTAAATTGACGGCATTGTTCAATGCAATTTTTTGTGTGCGTTTATCATCGGTACTGACTTGGATAACCAATTTATGTTTAACTTCCGCTTTGCTCTCTGTTTTATTCGCTGCAGAAACAAAATTAATCGTGAATAATAAAAGTAATAGCGCTATAAAAGGCAACAAAATCCGACTTGATAGCTGTTTATTCATTTATTTTTTCCTAGGGTTAAATTTCATTATTTTCCATAAATATAGATTATTCACACATAATATATACTTTGTCAAAATATTACTAAGGCAGTTTAAAGTAATGATTTTACCCATATTGCGGCATCCTTCATATACCTAAAAAGTAGTTTACACTTTACCTGAACAGCAATAAATCCAGACAATAGAAAACCATAGCCATTCTGAGATGGTTTTTAAAGTACGTTGTTTTTTTATCGCTGCTTTATTAAGCGGTAAGAAGCGTCTCTTTTACTTCTTTTTGTAGCAGGACAATCCAGTCTTCTTTTTGTGCTTTGCCCGTTAACAGCTCCATCGGTGTTTTTCCCTTTCGTTTGCCTGCGTGATAACGTCGA
>WGBH01000061.1 GCA_015494435.1 Thiotrichaceae bacterium
AATGTTAGGCATATCCATTCCGTTGATTAATTAAATATTAGCAAATATTTAATTTTAATAAACTTTATTACTAATAAAACAAAAATATGGTGTTTATTTGTATTTTTTATGATAGTGTAAAATTATAACTATAATTTGTTATTCAAAATAAAAATCAAATAGATATGATACGTTTTTTTCTCAAATTATTCCAACAGGTCGTTGTACCGTTGGTTATTCTTTTTTCCATGGCTATTATGGTCATTTCGGGAGCTTACCTCTATTACACTCCACAATTACCTGCTATTGAAGAATTGCAAAAAATTCAATTAAAATTACCTATCAGAATCTATAGTCGAGAAGATAAATTAATTGCTGAATTTGGGCAATATCGGCGTCGCTTAGTTAAAATTAATGCCATACCACCGACTGTGATTAATGCCTTTATTGCAATTGAAGATGCGCGTTTTTATCAACATAAAGGGGTTGATCTGCGTAGTATCGCCCGTGCTGTTTCGGTTGCAGTAAAGGATAAACAACTCAGTCAAGGTGCAAGTACGATTACAATGCAACTAGCACGTAATTATTTCTTAACTTCGGAACGTACTTTAACTCGAAAAATAAAAGAAATGTTTTTAGCGATTAAGATTGAAAATAATTTTAGTAA
Source organism: Thiotrichaceae bacterium (assembly GCA_015494435.1). Taxonomy (GTDB): domain Bacteria; phylum Pseudomonadota; class Gammaproteobacteria; order Thiotrichales; family Thiotrichaceae; genus JAGLBW01. The sequence goes on from WGBH01000061.1 coordinate 647, forward strand.
GGCTGAAATTTTAGAACTTTATCTTAATAAGATATTTTTAGGCAAACATGCTTATGGTGTTGGAGCAGCAGCTGAGGTTTATTATGGCAAAAGATTGAATCAACTTACCTTAGCACAAACCGCTATGATTGCAGGGTTGCCTAAAGCGCCGACGAAATATAATCCCATTAATAATCCTAAACGTGCGAAACAGCGACGTGATTATATTTTGAAAAAAATGTTGGAGCAACGTTATATTAATGAAAATCAATATGTTCAAGCAATTAATGAAAGTGTTTCTGCTAAAATTCATGGTACTGAAACTGAAACTTATGCGCCTTATCTAGCAGAAATGGTCAGGGCCGAGGCAATGAAACGCTATGGTGATAAAACATATAAGCTTGGTCTTAATATTTATACTACATTAGATAGTAAGGAGCAGGCATTAGGATTAGTTTCGCTACGCAATAATTTGCTTAAATATTCGCATCGACACGGTTATCGAGGTGCAGAAGATCGAGTGGATTTAGCAACGCTTGTTACTGATGAGTCCATTACAGATAAGCTTTCAGAGTATAAAACCTATGCTGATATTTACCCCGCGGTGGTATTAAAAGTTAATAAAAAGCGCGCCATTGTCCAAATTAATCAACAGTTGGAATTGATTACGCTTACTTTAGCGCAAGTCAATTGGGCGCGTCGGTATATTAATGTCAATAGACGTGGAAAACAAATACGCAGGGTGAGTGATGTATTAAAAAAAGGAGATATTATTAGGGTACAAAAAAATAGTAAAGGACAATGGCAATTAACTCAAATTCCACGGGTAACAGGTGCTTTAGTGTCTCTTGATCCCCAAGACGGTGCAATTCGTGCAATTGTGGGTGGGTTTGATTTTGCTTACAGCAATTTTAATCGTGCAGTGCAAGCAAAGCGTCAACCAGGTTCTAGTTTTAAACCCTTTATTTACAGTGCTGCACTTGCAAAAGGCTCTTCTCCAGCCAGTATTGTGAATGATGCACCGTTTAAACTAAAGGGAAGCTCTTGGAATCCGCAAAATTTTGGACATAAATTTGGTGGTTTAACAAGATTGCGTGTTGCATTAGCTAAATCAAAGAATCTGGTCTCTATTCATCTGTTGCAAAAAATTGGTGTGGATTATGCCATTGACTATGCGAGTAAATTTGGGTTTAAAAAAGAAAATTTACCTCATAACTTAACGATTGCTCTGGGTACAGGGTCTGTCACACCTTTAGAAATGGCAACGGCTTATGCAACTTTTCCTAATGGTGGCTATAAAATTGATAATTATTTTATTCGTAAAATTGAAGATAAAGATCATCACTTATTGTTTAAAGCTAAGCCTAAAATTGCCTGTTCTTCTTGTCGAAACCCTGCATTGACCGAAAAAGAAAAAGAGGACCAAAAATTAGCAGAAGCACGTTTAAACAATCAAAAAACAGTTGCAGAAGAGCCTGTCTATGCAAAGCGGATTATGAAACCCTATGTTAATTATCAAATTACTAGTATGTTACAGAGCGTTGCTAAAGTGGGTACCGCTGCGCGTGCAGGACGAATATTAAAACGTAGCGATATTGCAGGAAAAACGGGAACAACGAATGATCAAAAGGATGCTTGGTTTTGTGGTTTCACTCCCAAAAAAGTGACCACTGTTTGGGTTGGTTTTGATCAAGTTGCTCCTTTAGGAAGACGTGAAACTTCAACCCGTGCTGCCTTACCTGTGTGGATTGATTTTATGAAAGTGGCATTAAAAGATAGCAAAGTCACTCAATTTCCACGTCCAGAAGGATTGATTGATGTAAAATTAGATGCAAGAACAGGATCAAGACCTACTTTTGCAACCTCAAAAACAATTATAGAGAGTTTAGTTGCAGAGCAGATTCCCAGTTCTACAAAACATTATAATTATGTGCAGGTTGATAAGGTAAAAACTCAGAATCAAAATAAAAATGAAGCAATAAAACTTGCTCTGCAAAAAGATTTTGCGATTAAGCCAAAATCACAACGAAAACGATATTCAAATTCTCAAGCTATTAGAAAGGCTAGTCTGAAACAAATAAAAAAATGGCAACAACGTTTACAAAAAAGAAAAATAGTACAAAGACAACGTTTAAAGCTTAAGAAAAAACAGCAAAAAAACCAAAAAAGTGCTTCGAGAAAAAGGGCATGGCTAAGACCAAGATCAAGACATCCCGAAAGAGCGATTAAAAGACAAGTAATACGATCAAAACAAATTCAAAGACCTGTCAGAAGACAAGAAAGGCAAAGAGAACAGCTACTAAGACCAAGACAAATTCAAAGACCTGTCAGGAGGCAACCAGTACAACGACAACAGCTTAGGCGAAGAGAGCAAGTGGAAATACCTGAACAGCTATTTTAATTGGGTAGCTTAAAAAAATTAATAAAACAGTGAAAATATCACAGTTTGGGTTAAGGTCTAATAGGTAAACTGTCTTGTTGCTAGTATATGTCTTATTAGGAAGTTTCAAGTAATGAATTTGCCCATATTACGCTGATTTTTTGTTCCTGATTGGAGTATCTCAAGAGGCGCATAGTTATTCTACGCAACGATTGAGATGATTCAAACAGGGATAAAAGGGCAAGTTAAGATTGGTAAATTTATTGCTTGGAGCTTCCTTAACCAACAGGAGAGAGAAAATTATGTATAAATTAAATGTACCTCGTGAAGCGCAACAAAAAAGCAATACTTGTTGGCATGCGGCAGCTCTTATGATTTGGCGCTATTCTCAAGGAAGAACAGGTCGTGCAGGGCCTATGCAGAGTCTAGGTAAAAAATGGGAGAATAATAAAGGTGTCAGCCCATCGGACTTTATCCGTTTGGGAAAAAATGTAGGATTATTGCCCTTGTCTGATACCACTAATGTTTGTCTTCCTGCGGGTACTTTAGAAACTTTTTTAAAGGATTACGGGCCCATTTGGTGTGCGGGATATTGGTATGGTTTACCACATATTATCGTCTTGACGGGTGTTGCAAATGATATGGTTTTTCTCAATGACCCTGATAAAGGCGTGGCTAAAACGGGTTCATTAATATGGTTTAATAATAAATTAGCTTCTCACCTTAAAGGATGTATGATGGTTAAAGATCCATCTCGTTATTAATAGCAATAGATTTGGATGAAAATCATTGGTTTTTCATGTAAAGTTCCTCTTTTTTCAGATGACTTAGGGTCGCTAATATGGCTAGACAAACAGATTTTATTTCTCCCTCAATTCTTTCCGCTGACTTCGCACGTTTAGGTGAGGAAGTGGATAATGTATTAAAATCAGGTGCTGATGTAGTGCATTTTGATGTCATGGATAATCATTATGTGCCAAATTTAACGATTGGTCCCTTAGTGTGTGAAGCACTTCGCAAGCACGGTGTAACCGCTGAGATTGATGTACATCTTATGGTTGAGCCTGTTGATCGTATTATTCCTGATTTTGCTGATGCGGGGGCGAGTTATATTACTTTTCATCCTGATGCAACCATACATATTGATCGTTCTTTACAACTAGTACGTGAATGTGGTTGTAAGTCTGGTTTAGTTTTTAATCCTGCCACACCGCTTGATTCTTTAGAATATGTGATGGATAAGATTGACTTAATTATGTTGATGTCGGTGAATCCTGGTTTTGGAGGGCAAAGCTTTATCCCCTCAACGTTGGATAAACTTAGACAAGTGCGTAAACTAATTGATGATTCTGGCTATGATATTCGCCTTGAGGTGGATGGTGGGGTGAAAGCCAATAATATTCGCGAAATTAAAGAAGCAGGTGCAGATATGTTTGTTGCAGGTTCTGCCATCTTTGGTGCGAAAAATCCAGAGGATGCAAATGGCTATGATACTATTATTACCCAATTTCGTGAAGAACTAGCAGCGGCGAAGGTTTAATGAATCGAATATTTACTCCTAAGTTGGTTATGATTGATGTCGATGGTACCTTAGTTGATTCAGTCCCTGATCTCGCATGGTGTGTGGATGAAACCAT
>WGBH01000062.1 GCA_015494435.1 Thiotrichaceae bacterium
GTTGTACCTTGCGGATGTGAACTTGGTTCAGGGGATTCAAATTCATCGCCACCATAACTTGATAACGTCCAACCATGTTCGCTATCTTTGCTGTGAGAGCAAAGACTAAGCCGAGAAACCGATGCAATACTAGGAAGCGCTTCCCCTCGAAACCCTAATGAACGAATATGCTCCAGATCATCCAATGAAGCGATTTTACTGGTTGCATGACGACTTAAAGCTAGAAAAAGCTCCTCTTTGGGGATGCCACAGCCATTATCACGAATGCGAATACGTTTACTACCACCTTGCTCTATTTCTATGTCAATACGGGTTGCCCCAGCATCCAATGCATTTTCTAATAACTCTTTAACCACTGACGCAGGGCGTTCTACCACTTCACCTGCGGCTATTTGATTAATCAGATGTGAAGGAAGTTGTTGGATGGGCATTGTTAAAAGAGTTCTATTAGTCTAAGAAAATGATTAGAAACGGGATTATTCTTTATATCGCAATTTTTCGTAAATGCTTACCGACCGCGAGTTGCGCCCCTAACAACCCCAGCAAACTACTTGCCATCAGAATAAACAAGGTTGCATCAACATCGAGACCTTTAATGGTGAAATGACTACCATAAAGACGCGCTAAATCATTAACAGGAGAGACCAAAAAAAGTAAGGAAAAATGCACAATAACAAGACTTAGCACACCACCAAATAAGCCATACCAGAGTCCGCCATAAAGAAAAGGACGACGGATATAAGCATTAGTCGCACCAATAAGTTGGGTTACTTCGATTTCTTCTTTACGATTTTCTATATTCAACCGAATCGTATTACCAACCACTAATAATACCGTTAGCGCTAGTAATACGGAAATCACTAGTACCGAGCGATCCGCAATATGCAAAATAGCCAGCAGTCGTTGCACCCATTCTATGTCCATTTGGACTACATCAACATCGGAATAGAGTTCCAAATTTCGAGCCAGTTTTTTCAAATCAAGTTCGGGATTATTGAACGAACTCATTTTGGGTGTAATCACTAACACATGCGGCAACGGGTTTTCCTTCAACGTTTCTAAGGTCTCTGCAAAACCTGTTAATTGTTTGAATTTTTCTAAAGCATCCTCACGAGTAACCACTAATACATGATCAATTTCATTTAATTCAGAGAGTAACTCTGCACGATCATTCGCTTGTTGTACTGTAATGTCTTGCTTCATAAACAAAGAGATGGTGGGAATCTCACGATTATCATCGGTCAATGTTTTTAGATTTAGCAGTAATAAATGCAAACCTGCAGGTAATGAAAGCGCAATTGCAATCGCCGCTAAAGTAATCCATGTCGATAAAGGAGTTTGCCAAAATTGTTTTAGACTGTATTTAAACGCTGTTTTATGCTGACCAACCCGACTAAAAACAGGGGCTGTTGTTTGTGTATTTTGTGAGGAAGTTGAGGATGCCATCGATATTAGGAACCTTGTACTTTTTGTAATACAATAATGCGTTTTTTCATTGCTTCAATCAAAAGTTGATCATGGCTAGCAATCAATACGGTAGAACCGAGTTCATTAAACTGTCTAAAAGTACACATAATATCATGTGCTAAAACGGGGTCTAAATTACCCGTCGGCTCATCAGCAAGGATAATGCTAGGTTTATTCACCACCGCACGCGCAATACCAACACGTTGCTTTTCACCCGCTGATAACATCAGCGGTAATTCTTTTTCTTTGCCGAGTAAATTAACCTTATCTAATGCTGCATGAATGCGCCTCTTGATATCAATAGGTGGCATACCAGAGATCATTAAAGGTAATGCAATATTATCAAATACCGTTCGGTCAGAGAGTAAATGATGATCTTGAAAAATCACCCCAATACCGCGTCGATAGGCAGGAATTTTAGAACGTCTCAACTGTTGCAAATCAACACCATTAACAATAATTTTCCCTTTATTAGGTCGCTCTAATAAGGCAATCAATTTAAGTAAGGTACTTTTCCCTGCCCCTGAATGCCCTGTAATAAATGCCATTTCGCCACGTTGTATTGTCAAATTCACATTGTATAGCGCAATCTGTCCTGTCGGATAGCGTTTGCTAACTTCTTTAAATTCGATCATGAACGAAATAAGTCCTCAACGGTTGATGGCATGATTAAAGAAATTAGAATAACATAATTTAGCTTTAAT
>WGBH01000063.1 GCA_015494435.1 Thiotrichaceae bacterium
GAATTGGGAATTCAAATATAATAAGCATCAACATCAAGTATTTGATGCCACTTTTAAGCTATTCCAAGAGTTTATGCTGGAATTATTACCGAAAGAAGAGCATGTAAATTTCTTAGCTGAAAAAAAAATCACCTATGCAGGTTTTAAACAATTATGGGAAAGCACAATAGGCCGAGGTAATTTACGCCATTATAATGTGGATTTAGTATGGCATATTATTCGCACTTATATTAAGGGCATGAGTCGTGGTCTAGGCTTAGATTTTACCCCCGAAGATTATGCCCATTTGCCTAAAAAACACAAAACTATTGAAAATGATGATTTTAAACAGATCTATGAAAAAATATGGAAACAATGGTATTTAAAATATTGTCAAGCACATAAAACATGGGACGAACAAGATCTAGCCTTAACCGTGCTTGCAAAGGGTCATTTTCCGCAAACTTATCCTGCTATTTTCTGTGATGAAGCACAGGACTTCACTGTTATTGAATTAAAAATTCTTTATCATTTATCACTTTTTTCCAGTCGGAGTATAGCATCATCTCAAATTGGCAATATACCGTTTGTATTTGCAGGAGACCCCTTGCAAACCTTAAATCCTACAGGTTTTCGTTGGGAAGCAGTTAAGGCAAGTTTTTATCATTATTTAATAGCACCTATTGAGCGACGCAACAATAAGAGCAGTAAAAATAAATTGAATTATAAAGAATTAATTTTCAATTACCGCTCGTCAAAAAATATTGTCGATTTTTGCAATATTATCCAGTTATTGCGCCTCTGTTTATTTGGTAATACCCATCGCATTAAGCCACAATTAACATGGTTTCCTAGTAAAAGCATGACACCTTTTATCCATTCTAAAAACTCATCAAAAGCAGAACAATTATTAGAACATGATGCATTAATCATTATCCCTAATTGCCATGAAAGCGAAGAGGTAGAATATGTAAAAAACGATCCTATTCTCAATAAATCGGTTCCCTGTGATGAAACAGGTCTCCCTCTTAACGTCTTAAGCCCTTCCTCAGCTAAAGGCTTGGAATACAGTGAAATTGTTGTTTTATATTGTTTTGGAGAAAGCTGTCCTAAAAGTCTACTAGATCGTTTACAAGGAAAGACGACCATGACCACTGAACCTAAACAGTTGATTAAATGGGAGTATTTTTTAAATCGTCTCTATGTTGCTATCAGCCGTGCTAAACAACGTTTAATTATTCTTGATGATCCTAAGACCTTTAAAACCTTTTGGGATGTGATTCAACATATTGATGCTGAAAGTTTAGCGGAACATTTTGGAGCGCAGGTCAATACTAAAGAATGGCGAGGTAATAATCTACTTGCTCCTAAACAGGGTACTACCCAAGATATGGAAAGTCTATTGCAAGGTAGAGCACTCGATGACCCAGAAGGATTGGCTAAAAAGTTTTATGATGAAGGATTTAAAAATAGAAACCCCAAATTATTACGTCGCGCACGCTTGTTGTATCAACGTTTAGATAAGGAGAATACAGCCTTACATTGCTATGCCCCAGCATTAGAGTTTGAGCAAAATTACACCAAAGCCGCTGAAATCTATCTTCAAATTAATGAACAAGAAACAGCATTAAATTGCTTGTGGAAACAACCTAATTTTACTTTTATTGTTAACACACAATGGAATGATGCGAGTGATTTACGGATCATATTAGCGCAACAACTGGAATATAAGGAAAATAATATTCTAAAATGGCGTGGTGATTTAAAAGCAACAACAAATATACTCAAACGACTCGATAAGAGTGAATTTATTATCCATGGTGTTTATAAGGGTTGGCAACAATCATTAACCGCTTTATTCGATTGGTTTTTTCAAGAATATACAAGCGATCTAACGCTTGATAACAATAAAATATGGAAAGTACTCAAACAACTAGAAAAAGGAATTGACTATAAAACAGAGCGATTCGCTAAGATTGCTTACAAGCTAGGACATTATAAAAATGCATTGGAATTATGGGATAAAGCAGGAAAAACAAACCATAAACGGTATTATAAATCCCAATATAAGACTTTAAATTGGCCAGCTTTATTAATTCCTTTGAAACAACTAAAGGATTTCAAAAAAATTATTACACAATGGCAGGATCGCGGTAAGGATTTAGAAAATTTAGCGGAAAAATACCAAGTGATTGTAATTGAAGCGATGATTCACACCAATAAACAAATTATGGCGACGAAGCTTCTAAATGATAAATCATTAATTCTCACTCAAAAGTCACGCAAAACATTAAGCGCTTTGCTCTGGAAACAAATTAGAATCCTAATAAAGCATTCGCCAGAACTAGCAGCTAATGCGATTAGTCAATATTTAGAGATTTTAATACAAACAGCATCATGGAAAGATATCCCCCCAGTGTTAAATAAAATCTATCTTTTAGACAAGATACCACATCGTAGGATGAATCAAAAATTCATAGAGGATTTAGCATATAGTGAAGACTTAGAGGAAGCCCCAAGCAATGAAAAAGCCTTGATATTTAATCTACTACAACAATATTTTTATCAAAAAGACAGACAAAAACAGTGGTTCAAAATTATTAAAAGCTCTATTGGCATTGCCTTAATGGGGATTGTAATTGAGCGAACTGAGCATTATAAAGAAGCCAAAGAATACTATTTTTGGCTCACTCGTTATGCTTCACTAAGCCCAGCTGAGCATGACTATTTCAACCAACGGATTGTCGTTTGTTTGCAAAAGGAGGTGGATATAAGACATGAAGAAGGAAAACCTACGGGTAGAGAAGAAAGTAAAATACGTGATCTAAAAAGAAAATTAGGTATGGAGTACATCAATCCTGATGTTACTCCAGGTCATTACCCGGAAGATGAAGTTCTCTCCGCCTATAAAATCAAAAAAATGCGAGAAAAATTACAATCTGTTATCAATGATAAAACTTGTGCTCAAAAAAAAATTAGTCACTATTGGAAAAAAGGAGAAGAAAAAAAATGGTTAGAAGAAATAGAAGGCTATACTAAAATACTGGCTGAAAACGAAAAATGGGATGTATTAGCAAAAGATTGGTGTCAGTCAAAAATACTAAGAAGGCGTTATCTCAATAGTTCACGGCGACAACGACAACAGGCATTAGAAAAAGTGATTAAAGCCATTATTAACAGATTGTCTTATTCTAATAGTATTCTTAACACTAGCTATGGAAATAAAATGAAGTTTTCTAATTTGTTAGTTGAGCAATTAAAAGATAAAGAAGATAGTACGTGGTTCACATGTGATCACCTTAACCTTAACCGCAATTTAGTTGGTTCTTGCCTTGAACGTGTAGCGGAATATAAAGAAACTATTGATTTTTATCAATGGGGCTTAAAAAATGCTAATAATAATGAGGATAAAAAATTAATGGCAGAACGTCTCATTGTCTCAAAAGAACGCTTTGCTCACTTTATTGAAAAACAATATAAAGAAAATAAAACCCTACAAAGATTGCGTTATGAAGATGCAGCGTCTAAATTACGTGACGAGTATCAATTTTATGATGAAAAACTACCTGAATATCCTAATTTTGATCGTTAATTTAATAAGTTAGCCCGACTTAGTATATTACTCCGTCGGAATAGCCTTGCAAGAAACGGTAAGGCTTTATTGCATTTAAGCTAAATATATGGACGGATTTACAAAACTTAATCTAGCTAGTGTTTAGCTTTACTAATGAATTGGAGTAAAAAATGACTAATATCAGTGGTTTAATTATTACTTATAATGAGGAGGATAATATAGAGGGCTGTATTACTTCATTAAAAAAAGTGTGTGATGATATTGTCATTATTGATTCAAATAGCATTGATCGCACTAAAGCGTTGGCAGAGGCAATGGGGGTCATTTTTATTCAACAGGACTTTCTTGGGGATGGTCCTCAGCGAAGTTATGGTCTATCTTATTGCTCACATTCTTGGGTACTAAATCTTGATGCAGATGAGCGCTTAGATAAGGATGCTATTGCCGTGATTCACTCGCTAGATTTAAATAATACGAATTTTGATGCTTTTGAATTTAAAAGAAAAAACCACTTGCATGGGAAATGGATAAAACATGCTGATTGGTATCCTGATTATGTCAGACGCTTATTTAATAAAAACACAACAGATTTCTCTCCCGTTGCTGTGCATACAAAAATTAAAACAAGCAATACGAAAAAACTTGATTGTCATATCATCCATTATTCCTTTAAAAATTTAGATGATATGGTTTCACGCTTAAATACCTATTCTACATGGGGGGCGATACAGTTATACAAA
>WGBH01000064.1 GCA_015494435.1 Thiotrichaceae bacterium
AATTACTCGCTGGAATGCGTTTTTCTGCTGTATTTTTTCTTGTTGCTTGTTTTTTGTTATCTTGAGTGGATATTGCAGTTGTATCCTCTGTTTTACCTTTTTTATCCTCTTTTTTTGGATTTTTAGCTGTATTTTCACTGTTGTTATTGGGCTTTTTATCTTCATTTTTAGGTTTATCATCTGAGCCTTTATTTTTGGGTTTTTTATCCCCGTTTTCAGGTTTAGCATCTGCGTCTTTGTTTTTAGGCTTTTTATTTCCGCTTTCAGAATGATCATCTTCGTTTTGATTTTTTCTCTTTTTATCAGGTTTTGCCATTTTGTTAGATTCAGTATTATTTTCTGTTTCTGTACTTTGATTTGAACGCTTAGATTCATTTTTCTTTTCTGATTTTTTCTTAGCCTTTTCTTTTTTTGGTTTTTCTATTTTGCTACTGTTTGGTTTTGTGTCCGCGTCATCTTTTGCGTCGCTCGGTAATGTAGAGATGCTTAATGAAACAGCAATTGCTGCGCTGAAAAAGAGTTTTTGTAATGTGTAATTCATGATTTTCCGATTATATTAAAGTTTATAAGATAGCCCAGTTAAGAGATTCATCCTGAGGAGTTTAATGCTAGAGATTAGACAGACTATTTAAAAAAGCTTGCTATACTTCGACTATAACAGATGCTTAACCTGTCTTTAAATAAAGAAAATTATATCTAAGGAAAATAATAATGATAGAAATTTCCGCAAACTCAGCGCTTCATCAGAATATGATCCGTTGGCGACATTGGCTTCACCAACACCCTGAACTTGCTTTTCAAGAATTTACTAGCAGTGATTATATCGCTGATGTTTTGGAGTCACTTGATTTTGAAATTCAACGTGGCTGGGCAACCACAGGTATTGTGGCAACTTTAAAGGGAACAGGAGAGGGAGCGACAATTGCATTGCGTGCCGATATTGATGCGTTACCTATTTTGGAGCAAAATCAGATCCCGCATAAATCGTTACATAAGGGGATTATGCATGCTTGTGGTCATGATGGTCACGCTACGATGTTATTAGGTGCAGCCGCCTATTTAAAACAACATAATGATTTTAATGGCACAGTGCATTTTATTTTTCAGCCTGCTGAAGAAGGCTTTGGTGGTGCAAAAGTCATGGTTGAAGAAGGGCTATTTGATCGTTTTTGCTGTGATGCGGTGTATGGAATGCACAACTGGCCAGGTGTTCCTGCGGGTGAATTTGTAGTACATGATAGTGAAGTTATGGCTGCCATTGATACTTTTTACATTACGATTCATGGTAAAGGAGGGCATGCGGCAATGCCTGAACAGACAATTGATCCCATTGTGATAGGGGCGCAATTAGTGAATGCATTACAAACAATTGTGGCGCGCAATATTTCACCCTTAGAAGCGGCGGTACTCAGTGTTACCAATATTAATGCGGGTAAAGCAACCAATGTTATTCCCAATCATCTAACGCTTGCGGGTACATTGCGCTATTTTGATCCTATGGTAGGAAAAAAATTAAAAAAACGGATGAAAAAAGTGCTAAAAAATATCTGTAAAAGTATGGGTGCAACGGCTGAAATTCGCTTTGAACTAGGCTATCCAGCGACCATTAATACGCCAGAATTAGCGCAACAATGTGCATCAGTCGCACGTTCCTTAGTGGGTGATAATGCCGTGCATCGCAATAGACCACCTAGCATGGGAGCAGAGGATTTTTCTTATATGTTAAATGCTTGCCAAGGCGCTTATATCTGGATAGGTAATGGTGAAGGGCAGGGTGGCTGTATGTTGCATAATAGTCATTATGATTTTAATGATGAACTTTTGCCGTTAGGTGCGAGTTATTGGATTAGATTAGTTCGGAAAATTTGTGCATAAGGTACGTTATACGGATAGTATAATCCGCTTTTTATATAACTGATTTAAGGATAAACAGTGAATTATCAACAAAGCCTTTCTATTTCGATAAAAATAGGGATTGCTCTTTCTAGTTTTATGTATCTCCCCTTAACTTATGCTGAAACTTCAGCAAGGGGTTATCAATGCGATTATTATTCCCGTGATGCTGTTGAGCAATATAAAAAAAATCTGCAATTTCATTGTGGTTTTAAGGGATTGCGTTGGAGCAATAATAAGGTAGGTCAACGAAAATGGTGTATGCGTGTTAGAAAAAGTATTACTGATAAGGAAAATAATATCCGTAAAAAAATGCTAGAAAGGTGTTTTAAAACAAAAACATCCTTAAATAATAAAAGTAATCATCCTAGTATTCCATATCGTTGCAAAGATCCTAAAGGACTTTACACGCCGATCAAATCTATCTATTCATGGTATCGCTATAAAAGAGAGGTACGGACTCCTGTTACAGAGGGGGTAATTAAATCTGATTTTAATCGTGATGGTCGCTTAGATTATATTTTTATTGAGCAGAATATAAAACAGAATGTGCAATTAACAGCGTGTTTGAGTGATAAAAAAAATAAATCGTATCGGAGGAAAGTGACCCGTATTGCTTTTAGTGCCAAAGGTGATTCATTGACTAGCGAAGGATATGATATTTCACTCAAGGATAGGCAATTGCGGATTTCATTTAGCTATTTTGAACATAATGCAGGTAGTAGCTTTGCTGAAGGGATTTATGCGTATAATAATCATAAACATATCTTTGAACTAAAAGACTCTATGAGCAACGGTGCAGGTGTTCCTATGCCACCTGATTACACACAGTCTTATCCTATCTATATACCAGAGCCTCCTAAAACACTTTGAAGAATAAACTTTCTTCCTAAGGAAGTTCCAAGTATTTTGATTATTACGATTTATTGTTAGTATGGCTAATTCCCAATCATTCTATCTTTGCCAGTGTTTTTTACTTGCACAGTCTACCTTGGTAAAGGTATTTATCCAGAGACGCTAAAAGCCAATGATCATTAATAAATCGTTTAACCTAAAGTTAGTTCGTTTTTCTTTTATTGTATTTTCAACAATTTCCTGTAATTCCGCTCCAACTAAAGTTGCTGAAAATAGCCTTGTTCAGAAAGTCCAGTCTAAAAAAATAGTCTCTCCTTCAAAGCCTATAATGACGAAAAAAAGAATCGCAAAGCCATTTTCTGTGATTAAACAAAGTGCATCAGCTCCTGTTAAAGACACTATTCCAGCATGGAGAAGAGCGGCAACTCATACGCTGACTAGAGGTTCAAAAGATGCTATTTTCCCCGCTGCTAAAGAAGGAAATTTAGCCTTGTTAAAAGAACTATTAGCAGAAGGTACGCCAGTTGATTATCGAAACTTTAATGGTGAGACTGTACTTCATGTCGCAGCATCGCGTGGAGATTTGGAGATGGTTAAGTTTTTGGTCAGTAAAGGAGCGGATGTGAATGCACTGACAGGAAAACGCTGGCAACCTATTCACCATGCAATGCGTTTTGAACATCCCAAAGTAGCAAACTATCTTATCTCTCATAAAGCATCGCTATTGACTAAAACCTCTGATGGTTTAACCGCGTTAGCACTTGCTAAAGCTTCTAAAAAAAGTGGCATTAAAGCGATTATTAAAAAATATACGCCTTAAAAAGTACTTCGTTCGACGGGGGGGGAACCTCGTCGTAACGTTTTAAAGCAATTTAGCAATAATGAATGCTTGTTTAAGCTAAACGTGTGAACGGGTTTACAAAACTCATCCAGCTAAGCGCTTTGAATTTCCCATCACTTTTCTAATAATGCCCGTGCTAATTTTAAATCCTGCCAAGCTTTATATTTGTCACGGGGTTGTCTTAATAAATAACGAGGGTGATAGGTGACGATAACAGGGATATTTAGCTCTGGCATAGTATGTGTACGGCCTCTAAGACGAACGAGGGGGTCTTTTGTTTTTAATAGACGCTGTGCCGCTATGCGTCCAACAATTAAAATAATGGAGGGGTTTACTAGTTGAATTTGACGTTTTAAATAACCATAACAGGCGTTTGATTCTGCTATTTTAGGGTCACGATTATTAGGTGGGCGACATTTTAAGGTGTTAGTCAGGTAAACGCTGGAACGTTCTAATCCTATTGCCCGTAACATATTATCTAATAGTCGTCCTGATCTATCCATAAATGGTTTGCCTTGGGTATCTTCCTCTTCTTTAGGTGCATCGCCGATGATCATCCAAGTGGCATTACGCGCACCTTCATCAAAGACTATTTGTGTGCGCTTATTATATAACTCGCATTGTTGACAGTTTATGGCAGTACTTTGTAATTGCTGCCAATCAAATTTAGAACAATCGATTAATTTTTCTGTTGCTGTTTTTGCGCTAATAGACTCAGCGATTGACGTTGCATTTTTGGGTAGCTGTTGTGTCTGCGTGATCTGATCTATTTCATTAAATAAATTTTCAGCTGAATATTCAGGTGGCGGCGTTGATCGATAAGTAGGAGGATTATTGTGAGAGGGGATTTGAATAGTTGGGGCTGTTTGAGAGGGGCTTTGCTGTTGTATATTCTCTATATTCTCGTTATTGGCTTTATTTGATATGACCTCAAAGATAGTTGCATCCGCTAAATCACGAGAAATCCAAACGGGGATTCCCATTGCATTGAGATAGGCAAGTTGCTGTTGAGTGACTGACATCGATAATCCTTGTGCTAAGTTGAGGAAGTTCCAAGCAATGATTCTACGGATAGGGATGATTCAATTCAATCAGGAACTGTCTCATCTCATCGATAGTTTTTCTATGTTTTGGATTGTTGCGAGGTATAAAGATTAATTCCAAGTCCTGTCAAAATCAGCAGTGCGGCTATTAATTTCCAATAAGGCATTGGTTCGTTTAGGATTAGATGAGAAGCTAGCATTCCAGAGACGGGAACCAATAATGCCCACGGTGTGACTATTGTTGCATCGTAACGGCTGAGTAAATAATTCCAGATACCATAACCCATTAAGGTATTGCCAATACTTTGCCAAAGTACCACGTAGAGGCTGTTGATTGTTGCGCTTTCGAGACTATTTTTAATCAGCATCCATCCTTCAAAATAGAGCGATAAACTGGCTAATATAGGGACTGAAAACAAAGAGGAATAGGCTAGAAAAGTGATAATATTTACGTTTCCTGCTTTTTTAACGCTCATATTACCCAAAGCCCAGCTCATTGCGGCGAGTAAAATCAGCACTAAGCCCAACGTTGTTGTTTGCCCTTCTACATTGATTGCAATCAATACAATACCTGTTAGTACAACCGATAAAGCAAGCCACTGTATACCTTTTACAGACTCTTTAAAAAACAAAATAGCAATGACAATACTAAAGAAAACCTGTGTTTGCACCACTAAAGAAGCGAGACCTGGTGAAATATCACTGCGCATGGCATAGAACATTAAACCAAATTGTCCAAAGCCAATCAATACACCGTAAGTAGCAATTAACGACCAAGGCGCTTTTGGCTTAGGAAGAAAGAAAACCAATGGAAAGGCGACTAAAAAGAAACGAAGCGTTGCGAATAAAAAGGGAGGTAGCTCATCTAAGCCATATTTAATAAAAACAAAATTTGTTCCCCAGATAAAGGTAACAAGGAAAGCTAATAATTGATGCGTTTTGCTCATTGTGTAGTCTTATTTACCAGCATAGTTTGAGTCAGATTACCTCATAAATAGAGATAATCTGATTGAACTGTCTAATGCATAGAGTTACACGCCATTATGTTGTGGATGTTCACGCTCTATCTCAACCGCTAATTTATTAAGTGCATCTAAATAAGCTTTTGCGGATGCTAAGACAATATCAGTATCTGTTCCTTTACCATAAACTAAGCGACCATTTTTTTCTAAACGTACATTGACCTCGCCTTGAGAATCGGTGCCATTGGTTACATTATTAACAGAATAAAGTTCTAAAACACCTGTTTCTGGGACGATTGCTTTAATCGCAGAATAGACGGCATCAACAGAACCACTACCATCGGCTTCGCCTGTGACTTCTTTACCATCAATAGTGATCACAACTTTGGCACGGGGTATTTCACCTGTTTCAGAACAGACCCATGAGGAGACTAATTGATAGCGAAGGTTGTCATTTTTGGTATGTGATTGATTGGCAATGACCATTAAATCTTCATCATAAATCTCATGTTTAAGATCAGCTAAGTTTTTAAAACGATCGAAGACCGCATTCAATGCAGTTTCAGTATCAAATTCAATTCCAATCTCTTTTAAACGTGACTTTACCGCCGCACGTCCTGAGTGCTTACCTAAGATTAATTTATTATCTGACCAGCCAACATCTTGAGCTAGCATAATTTCATAAGTTTCGCGTGATTTTAAAATGCCGTCTTGATGAATGCCAGATTCATGTGCAAAGGCATTCTTACCAACGATGGCTTTATTTGGTTGTACAGGGAAACCTGTTATTGATGACACTATATGCGATGCAGGAACAATAAGGCGTGTGTCGATATTTGTATCACATGCAAACACGTCTTGACGGGTTCTAACCGCCATTACCACCTCTTCTAAGGAAGCATTTCCTGCTCTTTCACCTAAGCCATTGATAGTACATTCAACTTGACGTGCACCATTTAATACCGCAGACAGTGAATTACCAACAGCCAAGCCTAAATCGTTATGACAGTGAACGGAGAAGATTGTTTTATCAGCATTTGGAACTCGTTCAATAAGTTGGCGTATAGTTTCGCCAAATTGGTGTGGAATATTATAACCGACCGTATCGGGTATATTGATGGTAGAGGCACCTGCATCAATAACTGCTTCAACGATACGGCATAAAAAATCTAATTCAGAACGTCCCGCATCTTCGGCAGAAAATTCTACATCATCGGTAAACTGAAGCGCTCTTTTTACGGCATGTACTGCTTGATCTAGTACCTGATCAGGTTGCATGCGCAATTTTTTCTGCATGTGAATGGGAGAGGTGGCAATAAAGGTATGAATACGGCCTGATGCGGCTGGTTTAATTGCCTCTCCCGCCCTATCAATATCTTTATCTAAAGCTCTTGCTAAGCCACAAACAGTGCTATTTTTTATAGTTTTTGCGACGGCTCGTACCGCTTCAAAATCGCCAACGCTGGCAATAGGAAAACCTGCCTCAATTACATCGACCTGCATTTGCTCTAATATTTTAGCAATTCGTACTTTTTCATCTTGGGTCATCGACGCGCCTGGGCTTTGCTCGCCATCGCGTAAGGTTGTATCAAAAATAATTAAACGATCATCAGACATTTTGTTCTACTCCATTTTTTGTATTGGTTTATAGCAGTTCTCAAGTTAAATTCCTTATGGGAATCCAAGCTTTAGCGTGTGCTCTCGAAAAACTATAGGATCTAATCAATACAAAAATTATTTGTAATATTAGTATATTTTCAGTGGGTTAAACCCTGAAAAGTCTAATAAAATTTAAGATATACGTTTCTCCTCGTCAGGATTTTATAATTTAATTTGTCTGCCCTAAGGCAGGAGAAGGAGGAGATTAAGTGATAATGCAAGCAGGAGTAAAGCACTTAGGAAAAAAGGGTTAGAAAAGAAAGTAGCAGGCACAAGATAAGCTGAATGTAGGGCATTCATTTCAGAGCGGACTGTGTGCTTATCTATAGACATGAGGGTGAAAATACCTAAAAACTAAGAGAGTATCAAGTTAAATTATCTCTTATTTTGCTTTCCTTTATTAGTGCAGATTCCTAATATTCTTTCAGTACAGGATACTTCTTGACCTTTCCAATGATTGCAATGCCCAAAAGCATCTGCATCCAAACAGTCTTTATGACGACTTGCGCAAGAAGTGAGTAAAAAGACGGAAAGTAATGATAAAGTCAATAAATATTTTTGGCATCCTTCATATACCTAAAAAGTAGTTTACACTTTACCTGAACAGCAATAAATCCAGACAATAGAAAACCATAGCCATTCTGAGATGGTTTTTAAAGTACGTTGTTTTTTTATCGCTGTTTTATTAAGCGGTAAGAAGCGTCT
>WGBH01000065.1 GCA_015494435.1 Thiotrichaceae bacterium
AATCTTTAACCTTTTTTTCTTTTTCTACTGCTTTGATTTTTTTAGCAGGCTTAGGTGAATCTTCAACCGTCTTCTCTGTTTCTACCGCTTTGATTTTTTTAACAGGCTTAGAAGATTTTTCACTCTCTTTTTTCTCTATTCTTCCATCTTCTATGATTATTTTATCTTGCTTATCAGTTACTATCATTTCAGCTTCTTCAGCAGTATTAGAATCAGTCTTCTGTTTAACTTTACTGCGTGTTGTTTTTGAGACCAATTTTTTCTTAGCAACAGATTTATCTGTAATTTCTTTCTCTTTACGACTTGATGAAGAACGTCTTATCCTTCTAGTTGTAGTCGTTGTCTTGTTTTTTGCTACTATTGTTTTTTCAGCTAATTGCTTATCTTCAGAGGCAACTGTTTTAACCTTTTCTTCTGATTCTTCTGACTCCTTTTTAATTGTTTTTTCTACTTTAGGCACAACAATTTTCTTTCGAGTCGTTATTGTCTTTCTTTTTGTTCTCGTTGTGGTTGTTTTCGATTTATTTGCTTCGATTTCTGTTTTATTGCTTGCTTTATTAACATCTTTTTGTGCTTCCTCTTTTAATTCAGAACTTTTAGTTTTGACCTCTGGTACATCAAGAGATTTTTTACTCTCTAATTTTTCTGCCTCTGAATGTTCAAGCGTTTCTTTATTACTTTCTGCTGCAAAAGATACTGTTTTCTTTTCTGCATCATCAATCTTTTTAGAAACGACTTTCTTTTTAGCAATAGGTTTTTTACTGGCTTTTTTTGCTGATGGAATAACAATTTCTAGTGGGGCCAAATCTTGAGATTCTTTATTATCTCCTGTTAATTTTTTATCAACACTCTCTTCTTTCTTTGAAGTAGGAATTTCAATCACAAAAGCTTCCTTATCAAGTTGCTCGCTTTTGTTTGCTTTTGTTACTTTTTCCCCAGATTGCTTAGTCGTCACTTTATTTTTAAGCTTATCTTGCTTTTTATTTATACTATTATCCTGTTTATCATTATTTTTTTGATTAATAATAGCCTTGTCATCTTGAAGATTCTGCTTCGTCGTATCAGTATCAGGCTTATTTTTAAGCTGTGCATTCTGACTATTTTGTTGCTTTACAATATTATTATTTTGTTTACTTGTATTCGTCTTTTGTTGTTGTCTATTTTGTGGCTGTTGTTGCTTCCCAATATTATTATTTTGCTTATTCGTCTTTTGTTGTTGCTTATTTTTCTGTTGATTCGCATTATTATTGCGTGCTTTGTTAGTTTGACGATTGTTATGACGACGCTGATTATTATTTGTACGTCCATTATTTTTTTTGTATCCATTATTCTTTTTGCGCCCATTGTTATTACGGTTGTTTTGACTCCTATTCTTGTTTGATTTTTGTTTCTCATCAGTCTTTTGCGTTGACTTTTCTGTTGGTGTTTCTATTGATTTTTTACTACCAAATAAGCCACCAAAAATACGATTTAACAACCCTACCGACTTAGATTTATTGTCTTGGGGAATTGGCGAAGGCGTAGAAGGGGTAACATTTCCTACCGCTGCTTCAACAGGCATTTTATTAGCATCAATCTGCATACCACTGTCAATCTGCTCTATAGGCTTATTGATTTGTTTGTAGCTACGAAGCTCACTATCAACCTCATCATTTTTAATACGTTGAATCTCATAGTGTGGTGTATCTAAATAATGATTAGGCAATACGGTCAACTTAATATTATGACGTGATTGAATATCTACTAAGGTTTTACGCTTCTCATTTAAAAGGAAGGAGGCAACATAAACGGGTGTTTGAGCAACTACTTCATGTGTCCCATCTTTCATTGCTTCTTCTTCTATTAAACGCATAATAGAAAGTGCTAATGACTCAATACCACGAATACTGCCTTGACCACTGCAACGAGGGCAAACAATCTGGCTCGCTTCACCTAATGAAGGACGAAGCCGTTGACGAGACATTTCCAGCAAACCAAAACGTGAAATACGACCAACCTGTACACGCGCACGATCTACTTTTAACGCTTCGCGCAAACGACGCTCAACTTCACGCTGATTACGATTAGGGAGCATATCGATAAAATCAATCACTACTAGTCCACCCAAATCACGTAGGCGTAATTGTCTAGCAACTTCGTTAGCTGCTTCTAAATTTGTATTTAATGCCGTCTCTTCAATACCTGCGCCTTTAGTGGAGCGCGCTGAATTTACATCAATAGAAATCAAAGCCTCAGTATGGTCAATCACAATTGCTCCTCCTGAAGGAAGAGTGACTTGCGGATGAAAAGCAGATTCAATTTGATGCTCAACTTGATAACGACTAAATAACGGCACACTATCGGTATAATGCTTTAATTTACGTAAATTATGTGGCATGACGGCCTGAATAAAATCATGCGCTTGCTTATAAACACGTTCATTATCAATTAGTATTTCACCAATATCTTTACGGAAATAATCGCGCAAGGTACGAATAATAACATTGCTTTCTTGATACAGTAGCACTGGCGCTTTATGCTGTTCATTAGCGGATGTAATCGCTTTCCAAAGCTTCAATAAATAATCTAAATCCCACTTCAATTCCTCTAACTCACGACCCACACCAGCTGTACGTACAATCGTTCCCATGCCTTCTGGGATTTCTAATTGCTGGAGAATTTTACGAATTTTATGACGATCTTCTCCTTCAATACGTCTAGATACTCCTCCTGCACGAGGATTATTGGGCATTAAAACCAAATAGCGCCCTGCCAAGCTAATTTGTGTTGTCAGTGCTGCGCCTTTATTACCACGCTCTTCCTTATCAACCTGAATTAATACTTCTAATCCTTCTTTTATCACTTCTTTTATAGAAGGACGACCTGTAATTTTTTTACCTTTGATATCCCAATATTCACGAGCAATTTCTTTAAATGGCAAAAAACCATGGCGATCTGCGCCATAGTTTACAAAAGCAGCCTCAAGGCTTGGTTCAACACGCGTGATTGTACCTTTATAAATATTTGATTTTTTCTGTGCGCGAAAGGGATATTCTATATCAAGATCATAGAGGTATTGCCCATCTACCATTGCAACACGAACTTCTTCAGGCTGGCTTGCATTTATTGCTATTCTTTTCATGAAAGTAACGTTTCCTGTTAATGTAACAGCTTACGTTTGTTTGTGACTAAAAGAACAATAGTATAACAATGCTACTGCTTCTCTTAACGAAATAAGAGAAACGAAAGAGCAGATATATTTGACACCAGTTAGCATTTATAAGCGACTCATTCAAGATAATCTTAGCCTCAGACTTTTGGTTTTTAACTTAAAATAAGGGGTCAACATTTTCATCAAGGAATGGGGTTTGTTATGTAGATAATATCCACTATCAAAACTAAAGGTGCAAGGTTCTCAATCGTAACTACGTTAAAAAAGAGAAGATACCAGCGATGAGTTATCTATAAAGCACACCTATATTTATATATCGCTATAATTATTCTCAAATAGACGTATGAGATTAACCAAGGAACAATGCGCCTAAATAGTATCTAATCAGGCACATTATTAAATTCTATTGTTTACTAATCTAACAAAGGAAGCTGTTATGCTTTTTGTATTATTTAGACAAATAAGCTATTAGTATCCTATAGGAACAACGATTTATCTGTTATTCCTGCATATCCGTCTGTTTGTCATTTCGACCAGTACGGTTTTTAAAATATTTTGGGAAACTCAAAAATCTTATGATTTCAAATTTTCCAACTCTTATTTTCTTCGCCTTACACGAATGCTAAGTTTAAAATAATGAACTTATCATGCTGTAAATCGACGCGCTAATATATCAACAAGTTTGATTGTTATCAATAAATATTGAGAACAGAAAATTCAATCCAAGACTATTTTTCTTCCTCTCTTGTCTGTAGGAGTAGGGAAGTTTTACCTCCCCTATAGATAACCCGTCGAAACGTTGCCAAACTTCAGTTCGTACCAAGCCCAATAATTTAGCCTGCAACACCAAGGTAATATATTTACCTTGATTTAAAGCATCGCTGATATCAATACGTGTTCCTTTCATTTTTCAATAATGTCTTGTCATTTCTTCATTAGTTTTTTATGACGACGGCTACCATGCAATCTTGCGGAGAAAACAGTGATAATTTCCAATACATCTTTAGCAAGTTCTTCTTCAAAACTAGGCTCCTCGCTTTGATTAATGATAACAACATCCATAATATTCAGGGTAAATTAATAAAAAATGTGTAATATGAAGAATCAATTAGCTTTTCGCAGGTAGCCAAGTCCAAAGGAAGCTTTAAACAACCAAGAGAGCCTATCATGAAATTACCTATAATCACCACAGTTATTATTACATTAAGTTTTTTAGTTTTTACACTGGCAGAGGCAAAAGTTTATAAATGGAAAGATGCAGAGGGGATAGTACATTATTCATCAACGCCACCAAAACCAAGCGAAAAAATATCAGATTTAAAAGAAGATCTTCCGCTTGCTCATAAAAGCCAACAAGAGACAAAAAAAGAAGAAAACAATAAAAATACACGCAGTAAAAGAACAAGAAAACGTGATTATTGTAATGGCCAACGGAGAAACTTAGCCTTGCTAAAAAGAAACCTTAAAGTTAAATGGGTTCAAAATGGAAAAAGTACCAGACTTAATGCTGAACAACGTCAAGACAAAATACGTTCCTTAGAAGACAGTATTAATGATGATTGCTCATTTGGAGAGAATAGACAAGAAAGAGAAGAAGAAAGAAGAAGGCAATCAGCTAATAATTCATGAACATAACAAAACAAAAAGGTGTTTCATTACTTGAGATTTTAATTGCTGTACTGGTTTTGTCCGTCGGTCTATTAGGACTTGGAGGATTGCAATTACGTGCGCTTAAAAGCAGTAATGATGCCCATTTTCGTACTGTTGCCAGTTTACTTGCCGCTGATCTCGGTGATCGTATCCGTATTAATCCTGAGGGGGTTGCATTGGCGGCTTATGAGATTTCAGAGAGCCAAAGCACCAGTATCTGTGAAAATACTGCCCCAAAGCTTTGTACACAAAGCAATACTTGTTCAGCCTCTGAACTAGCGACTTTTGATCTTTACCAAATCGCCTGTGGTGTCACCAATGGCAACAATAAGTCATTGGGAATGAAGAATTTATTACCCAATGCAACGCTAAGTGTGACCTGCACAGGGGGCACTTGTGATGCGAAAAAAGAACATACGATTACCTTAAAATGGGAACAAACAGATAATCAAGATGCTGATAATGCGGTTCAGATAAGAACCTTAGTCTGGAGTATTTTGCCATGATCATAAAAGCCATCACCATGCCCTCGATAAAATACACAAAAGGTCTTACCCTAATAGAAATGATGATTGCCCTTAGTTTGGGCGTAATTATTATTCTAGGTTTAACTAGTATCTATTTATCAAGCCAGAAAAGTTCTCGCACCCGTGATGCTATTGCCAATATGGAAGCGAATGCACGGGTTGCATTGTCGAGTCTGCGTCAAATTATTGAACATGCAGGCTATCCTTCCATTTATAACGTACCGCTAGAAAAGCCTTTTCATTCAATGGAAGATGGAGCGATTAATACGAGTATTCGATGCCGTGGAGGAAGTGAGTTATTAGTACGACCCACTTCAATTGCTAATAAATATACTATTGATAACGGCGGTAGAGACCGAATTGTTGTTAAGTATATTGCAGATAATCCAGAAGATAGTAATGCAGAAATCATCACTGATTGTTCAGGCAGTGCTGTTCTCCCAGAATGTAGCGCCGATCCTAATAAGGGCATGTACAATCCAATGCAAGCGGTTGTTTACAATGCAATCTATATTTCGACACCCACAGGACGACATGTATTGACCTGTGCGGGTTCGCGTAATGGCATTCCTCAACCGCTCGCTGAAGATATTTCCTTTATTCAATTTTTATATGGCGTGAATAGAAACTCACTTACCACTTATAAAACAGCGACCGCAGTAGAAAGTGCGAAACAGTGGGAAAGTGTCACGAGTGTTCAAGTTGCTATCTTAGTCCGTTCTAGTAGCAATATTTTAGAGAGAACTGAAAACCGTACTTTTGTGTTATTAGATCAAACTGTGAATAGAAATGATAAACGCCTCTATCGTGTTTATTCAACCACTATTAATTTACCTAATCGCAATAGAAGGGTGTTATGAGAAATAGAGTCTATTCAAAGGGATATTCTGCAAATCCTAAAAAGGAACAGGGTGCAACCCTCTTTACCGCAATATCAATACTAACGGTACTCACCATTATTAGTATTTCTGCTGCACGCATGTCAATTATGGATATTAGAGTTGCGAGTAATGATGAACAACAAATGATGATGTATCAAAAAGCTGAAAATGCCCTGAAACAAATTACTAAACCTGTGAAATTATATGAATGGATAGAAGCACGTCGGAAGAACTCAAGCGCAAAAGGAATTGAGGATATTACAACTAATGAAACCAAGGCAAAAACCAATATTACTGATCTCAAAACAGAATATGCCTGTGTTGGTAGAGGTGGCGCAGTGAGCATCGGCCCTTCCGTTCCCTTTTGTGAATTATACGATTTTCATATTGATATTAGCAAACAAGGTTTAGGAATGCGCGATATACACCATCGAGGTGCGGGCAAAGAAGTGCCACATAACAATGGTAGTTATTGACCTCTTAAAACATGGCAACGGGATGCTCCCCATTGAACTAAACGACACAACTAAATTAACAAAAATAATTTTCAAAATAGGTATTATGATGCATTCTTTGATTAAAAAATCAGTTACCTTTGTACTCTTGCTATCCCTCTTTATTTCCATTGCAGAAGCTGACGATACAGAAATCTATTTTTCTTCAGAGGTTTCTAGGGTTAATCCTAATGTCTTATTTGTACTGGATGTTTCAGGCAGTATGGATCAGCTAGTGCCAGGATCAGGTGGAACAAAAATAAAACAATTTACTTTAATACGCAAAATTGACTCCGCAAAAGATGATGCTGAAGAAAGATTGACAGGTAATAATAATCAGAGAAAGACAAGATGGGGAAGTACTGACTTAGAATTAAGTCGAGATGGTAATAAACGACAGATTGTTGGTTTACGTTTTAAAAATATTAAAATTCCAAAGGGGGCAACCATTACAAATGCCTATATCCAATTTCAAGTGGATGAAACGAAGCCATGCAATGGTAAAGATGTGATGATTTATACTCAACAGTCTGATAATGCACCAAAATTTAAAAATCAACCAAAAAACATAAATAATAGAGCAAAATATGGTCCTGTTACTTGGCAACCATCAGGCTGGAATACGGTTGGAGAAAGAGGACCTAATCAAAAAACACCTAACCTGAAAGCAATTGTACAGAATGTTGTAAATCGTGGGGCATGGAATTCAGGCAATGCGATGGTTTTCATGCTCAAAGGTGAAAGTACAAATAATAATGATCATGGAAGATGTACCGCAGAATCTTATAATGGTGATGCTACTGCTGCCCCAGAATTAACGATAGAATACAAAGGACTTGCACCTGAAAAAAATCGCTTGCAGGTAATGCAATCTGCATTAAAAACCGTCCTTGACAATGCTCCTAGCAACCTTAATGTCGGTCTAATGAACTATGGTGAAATAGAGCATAGCGATAAAAATTTAGGGGTTAAATTCCCCGTTAAAAATATTGAAGAGTTAGCCTACCCTATTGTTAGTGAATCTTTACCTATCGATGCATGGGGTAACCGTGAATGGTGGCGCAGCAATATACCTGAACCCACCGAGACGGTTGTGGTAAGAACTTACTTATCTCAAATCACCGATTGGTTTTGGAAAGATAATTGGTATGAGGAAAAATACAATAACATCCCCGTTAGAGAAATGGATCATATTGGCACAACCCCCATTGTTGAAGCACTGTATGAGGCCGCTTTATATTTTAGAGGCGAGCAACTCGGTTGGGGACACGGTGAAACAGGTTTTTGGGAAAGTGGACGCGCGCGCTCACACCCTGCAACCTATGAAGGTGATGCTATCAAATGGGATAATGCTATTTGTAATAGCACATGGACAAAATCAAAATGGGGAGGAGAAAGTGAAGCCAATTCACATATCGACTTTGCTAACAATCAATACGATTGGATGAATTGCCCTTCTAATCCTAGTAACCCTAGTGGTATAGGAAACTATGCCAATTGTGCTAGCACAGAAGTTTGTAATACCTATCAAGGCTGCCCCTCTGGGCATTGGGTCAGTGGTACCAGTGGACATTGCAATAGCTATTCAGCCCCTGATGAATTAGGAAATACGTATTGTACTAATTATACTAGTGGAACTAGTGGTCATTGTGATACGGCTAATGTGACAAAATATCGTTGTAAGTATCAAGTCTGTGAGGGTGGTTTTACCTCCTATCCCCATTATGCCTCTCCTATTTTACAATCCTGTCAGCGTAATTTTATTGTACTGCTTTCAGATGGAAAACCACAATATTCCAGTAACTGGGATAAGAATGGCAATCGTGACGGTACGCATTCAAAAGGACCAACCTACTGGAGACTAGCCAATGGTGAGTGGTCAGGATTAGAAGACAAAACAGATAATAGCAAAAAATTCGATCATACAAGCTGCGCCTCAAACTTAGAACCATTTGGCTATGCCAGTGGTGCCTGTGGTTCTGAATTAACCTCGTTTTTAGCTAATCATGATCAAAGCCCTCTGGATGGATTACAAGCCATTGATACCTATGCCATAGGCTTTGGTCTAGGTATTGAACCGAGTGCTAGTAATTATTTACAAAGTTTAGTCACCACAACGGATGGTTATTTTGAAGCCGATGATGAAGAAAAACTAGCAACTGCCTTCGGTAATATTCTAAGTCTAGTGGGCGCAACCACTTCCGCTTATGCATCACCTGGTTATACGGTCAATATGAAAAACACCACCGAAAATGACGAATTCATCTATATTCCTGTGTTTGATAAACGACTTGCACCTAAATGGAGTGGTAATCTGAAAAAGTTTAAATTAGTCAGCTCTACTGATGCACAAGGACGTGGCTTGCGTAAAATTCAGGGGAAAAATGATCTGAATGCCGTTTCTGATCTCGGTGCCTTTAGTGAAGATGCGATTGACTACTGGTCAACCTCAACTAATGATAATCCAGATGGCTATTATGTCGAAAAAGGCGGTGTTGCGAGTTTATTAACGGATCCTAGCGCACGGAATTTGTATTCAGATTTAGCTTGTGCCACCTATCCTTGCCCATTAACCGCCTCAGTTAATCATCTAAAAGCAAGCAATGCTGATAGTGGCAAGCCTATTACGAATACTGTTTTATCCATAGATGCCACCAAAGATGCAAATTATCGTCACCAGCTGATCCGATTTATTAGAGGCTATAATAAAGATAATAGTGCGCGCAAGCATATGGGTGATATCCTACATGCTGCCCCTGTTATCCTTACCTATAAAAAAGGAGCAGCTGATGGCACAGGTAAAGAACAATATGTTTTTACTGCAACGAATGAAGGTTATTTACACGTTTTTGATACCACGACAGGTATAGAGAAATTTGCCTTTATGCCTAAAGAATTACTGAAAAATATTGAAACACAATATTTAGATAATGAAACGGGGGGACATCGCTATGGTATTGATGGGCAAATCAGTCTCTGGCATGATGATCTTGATCATAATAATGAGGTTAATGGCGCTGAAAAAGTCTATCTTTATTTCGGTTTACGTCGTGGCGGTCGCAGTTATTATGCCTTGGATGTCACGAATATCAATACACCGTTATTGCAATGGAAGATTGATGCTGAAACAGATTCTGATTTCTCTAATTTAGGCTATACATGGTCTAAACCCTACCTTGGGGGGATTCGTCAAGAAATAGATGACCCTCAAAATTCAGGTCAAAAAATTAAGCAAGTGCAAAAAGTCATGATCTTTAGTGGCGGTTATGACAATAATCAAGATGATCAGACAAAAATCACTCAAAATGTAACCGCAACTTACGGGAATGATATTTTTATTGTCGATGCCAAAACAGGTAGCCGTCTATGGTCATTACAATCTTCAGGTGTCGAAGGGGCAACTGCATTAACTCATAGTATTCCTGGGGGGGTACGCATTTTAGACCTTAATCGCAATGGTGCGATTGACCGCCTGTATTTTGCAGACACAGGCGGTAATATTTGGCGTTTAGAGCTAAATGAAGAACTGAATGAAAGTGATTCTAATCGCTCCAAATTGATTAAATTGGCTTCATTTGGAGGAACAGGAGTAAATGCCAGAAAATTTTATACCGAACCTGATGTATCAATGTTCAAGGACAAAGGAAAATCGATATTAGCCCTTAGTATTGGCAGTGGTTATCGATCCCACCCGATGAGTCACGATATTAAAGACTATTTTTTCACCATACTAGATCACTCAACCTTTAAAAGAATCGACACTAATACCTTTACTACAGTGCAATTAACGAATGCTGATATGGCAAAAGTCACCTTATCCGTGGATGCAGATGGCGTAAAGTCTCTTAATTACGGTGCATTAGCAAGTAAAAATTTATTAGCAACGGGGAAAAAAGGTTGGTATTTAGACTTTGCCAGCACGGGAGAAAAAGTCCTCGCTGATGCAATTACCGTTGATGGTGTAATTTCCTTTACCAGCTTTGTACCACAGGCCAATCCAGTCAGTGCTGGCACTGTTGTTGATCTTTGTACCGCACCCGCCACACAAGGACGCTTATACTCAATGAATCTATTAACAGGAAAACCTTCCTATGATTTAAATTGGAGTGGTGGCGACCCTGATGTGAACGATGTTTTTGTTGCTGTTTCTGCCGATGAAATACCAGGCGCACCACAACGTGTTTTCAACGCCTTTAAATGCGCTGATGGAAAATGCGAACATGCCGTTGATATACGCGTTGGTAAAAAATTGCTACAAGCATCCTCTTATGATCGAAGCTATTTAGAACCTGTTTATTGGACTGATCCGAGTAAAGCACAAGATTAACCCCGCCCTCTATAAGGCGGTACGTTTTGCTCAGGAATCCACACGCCTTGGGGGGTTTCCCCGTAGGCAAAAAAAACATCAATCGGCATTCCTCCGCGTGGATACCAATAACCACCAATACGAAGCCATTTTGGTGCAATTTCCTTAATCAACCTGCGTGCAATGCTGACGGTGCAATCCTCATGAAAAGCACCGTGATTACGATAAGAACCTAGATAGAGTTTTAGTGATTTACTTTCTACCAGTTGCCGATTAGGAATATAATCAATCATTAAATGTGCAAAATCAGGCTGTCCTGTCATCGGGCATAATGAAGTAAATTCTGGGGCTGTAAAACGCACTAAATAATCAATATCAGATTGTGGATTTTCCACACTCTCCAATAACGCTGTTTCAGGTGAATCAGGAAGTCGTGTTTCCCCCCCTAACTGCTGAAGATTTTTATAAATATTTTCTGCCATTAAACCCTCTTCCCATAAATAGTTTTATAAAATTTTCAGCCTATTTAACCGCCTATCAAGTTATTTAGCAACAGTTCAGCATTAATCTGTAATAATTA
>WGBH01000066.1 GCA_015494435.1 Thiotrichaceae bacterium
TGTCAGCAATCATAATCCGCCCGCAGGTATCGAGTATTATTTGCCTTTGTTTTTTCAACAAACTGCGACTTTATTTGATTATTTGTCAGAAAAAACTTTATTGATTTATAGCCAAGAAATAGAGGTTGCAGCAAAAAACTTTAGCCATCAGGTTGCAGAACGTTATGAGCAACGTCGTCATGATATTGAACGCCCATTGCTTAAACCAGAAGCGCTTTTTTTGAGTAGCGAACAGTTACAAAACACATTATCTAAATTGCGTCGTATAACGATCCATCATTACGAACAAGAAAATCTTGAGAATAGTCATAATTATCCAACTTACTCCTTGCCTTCTTTATTGTTACAACCTCGTGCTGAATCGCCCCTCTTATTATTACAACAATTCATGGCAATTCATTCAGGACGGATCTTATTTACTGCCCAGTCCGCAGGACGACGAGAAAATTTACTCGGTCTTTTGCGTGATCATAAATACCTTGCTAGCACCAGTAATGACTGGCAAAACTTTTTACAGGGCAGTAGCCGTTTAAGTGTCACCATCGCTCCTTTAGAAGATGGTTTATGGCTTAAAAATGAAGAACAACAAGGCGAGTTAGCCATTATTCCTGAAGGTTTAATTTTTGGTCAAAAAATCCAACAACAACGCCGTCGTAAACGCAAAGCGACTCGGGATGCAGAAGCTATTATTAGCAATTTGACCGATTTACATGAAGGCTCTCCTGTGGTGCATGAAGAACATGGTATTGGTCGTTATAGAGGAATGAAAAAGCTCGAAGTAGGCGGTATTGAGCAAGAATTTATCACTTTAGAATATGCAAAAGGCGATCAGCTCTATGTACCCGTGTCTTCTTTGCATCTTATTAGTCGTTATAGTGGAGCGAGTCCGGAAAAAGCACCATTACATAAATTAGGGACAGAGCAATGGGATAAAATTCGTAAAAAAGCGGCTAAACGCGCCCATGATATTGCTGCTGAATTATTAGAGATTAATGCCCGTCGTGCCGCCTTACAAGGTCATGCTTACGAGGTTAATGAAATAGAGTATTTAACCTTTTGTGAAGCTTTTCCCTTTGAGGAAACCCCTGATCAGGCGCAAGCAATTGAAGCCGTTAAGGAAGATATGATCTCTATTCGCCCAATGGATCGTGTCGTTTGTGGTGATGTTGGCTTTGGTAAAACAGAAGTGGCTATGCGTGCGGCTTTTCTTGCAGTTAATGGTGGCAAACAGGTCGCCATAATTGCCCCAACCACCTTATTGGTACAACAACATACGCAAAACTTTCTGGATCGTTTTGCAGATTGGCCATTTAAAATAGAAATCCTTTCACGTTTTCGTACTCCTAAGCAAACCCGTGAGGTATTAGTTGGACTAAAAACAGGGAGTATTGATATAGTGATTGGAACCCACAAACTACTCTCAAAAGATATTCAATTTAAAGATTTAGGGCTGGTGATTATTGATGAAGAACACCGCTTTGGAGTGCGCCATAAAGAGCAACTTAAAAAGTTACGTGCTAATGTCGATATGCTCACTATGACTGCCACCCCTATTCCACGTACCTTAAATATGTCCCTTTCGGGTCTACGTGATCTTAGTATTATCGCCACTGCACCTGCACAACGTCATGCGATTAAAACTTTTGTTAAACAATGGGATAAAACATTGATTCAAGAGGCCTGTCGGCGAGAATTATCACGCGGTGGACAAGTTTATGTATTACATAATGAGGTTAAAACAATCCAAAAAATGACGGATCAACTAAAGGATTATCTCCCTCAAGTAGAAGTTCGCTTTGCTCACGGTCAAATGTCAGAGAAAGAACTCGAAAGCATTATGAAAGACTTTTATCATCAACGCTTTCATGTCTTAGTTGCCACTACGATTATAGAAAGTGGCATTGATATCCCAACTGCAAATACCATTATTATTAATCGTGCAGATAAATTAGGCTTAGCACAATTGCATCAATTACGTGGACGGGTCGGACGTTCGCATCACAAAGCCTATGCTTATCTGATTATCCCACATGAAAAAGTGATTACTGCTGATGCGAAAAAGCGTTTAGAAGCAATCGAGTCCTTAGAAGAGTTAGGTGTAGGCTTTACACTGGCATCACATGATTTAGAAATACGCGGTGCAGGCGAGCTTTTAGGCGATGAGCAAAGTGGACAGATTCAAGAAATTGGCTTTTCACTCTATAACGACTTACTAGAACGTGCTGTTAACGCTCTCAAACGTGGTGATCTTCCTGAAGAATATGGCAGTGAAACACGTACTACCGTTGACCTTGGAACACCTGCCTTAATCCCTGATGATTATTTACCTGATGTACATAATCGCTTAATTCTCTACAAACGTATTGCTAACACAAAAAATAAAGAGCAATTGCGTCAATTACGTATCGAAATGATCGACCGCTTTGGTTTATTCCCTGATTCAGTGAATACACTCTTTGAAGTAACCCGTTTAAGACAGATCGCACAAAAACTAGGGGTGTTAAAACTCGATGTCAACGAGGAAGGCGGAGGCATTGTTTTCAATCAAAAACCTGCCATTGATCCAATGAAAATTATGCAACTCGTACAAAAACGTCCATGGGAATATAAAATTGTTGGCTCAGATAAACTCTATTTTGAAGTTGAGCTTGAAACTGTTGAGCACCGAGTACAGTGGATCAAACGTTTATTTGCAACAATATGCTAGCAACTTTAAGTTTTAAACCGACTCTTTTGATAAAGAGACCCCGTTAAAACTAAAAAAATCATAGGCATCTGTATCCTCATCTAAACTCATAACAACTAATACTTTTAAATTACCATCGCTAGGCTTACCTTCAACTATAAAAGCATCTAGGGCATATCCACGGGTAAACTGAATAGTGCTGTCTAATAAAATATAATTTTCATCGTAGATATTTAAACGATAAAAATAACTAATGGATTTGAGCTCAATTCTATAAGGTTGCCCTCCTTCTTTCTTTTCTACAATAGGTGACAACATCATCGCAGAACTTTGTAGCGAAATCACTCCCCATAATAA
>WGBH01000067.1 GCA_015494435.1 Thiotrichaceae bacterium
GTATAATATATACACAGAAAGCTATAAAAACAATCTTTCCAAAGGAACTAAATTATAAAATAGACAGCCAAAGGATTGAATGATTTATAACCTACTTATCATTAGGTATAAATTTTGTTATGGTTGGATTAATTATCGCTAAATCCATGAATCCTATCTCCTAATAGCCTCATGGATTTAGCTTATATTTACTTAAACTCAATAGACTCAAAGGATTGTGTTAAATGATGAAGAATAAGATGTTACTACTCATTCCCCTACTGCTCTTTGTATTTTGGAGCGCTTCACTTCAGGCGGCTGTTTGGACATCACAAAACAATTGGTCAAAAACTTGGGAAACAAAGTACCAAAATTGGGTCGCTCATGATTGGAAGCCTGATTTTTTTATGAACCCTAATAATCAAAAGTATTATCGTATTCCTCATGATTGCGCTGATGCCATTTATTTAATGCGTTTAGTTTTTTCTTATGAAAATAAACTTCCTTTTGTGATTAATAATGCCAATAGACCGGGTAAACTATTAAGCAATAAAATGAAGCAATGGGATCATCTTTCAGAACCACAACGTATACGCCAATTTATGTTGTATATCAATGATAGAGTCGGCACACGCTCCTTAGCCAAGGATACTTATCCCATTCCATTAAGCCAGATTCGTGCAGGTGATCTCTATGTAGAACCTGGTTCTCATTCTTATCAAATTATCGGGATTACTGACACAGGCATCACTGTCATTATGAGTTCAACTACCCCCGCAAGTCCTAAAATGATGATTCGGCTTTACGCTTATCCTTTTTTTATGCCTAAAGATACAAAGAATATGACCGATGGATATCGTCGTTTTAAATGGCCAGGGAATATTCTTAAACCAATGAATCAGCAACCAGGATTCAGCGCAGAACAATATGCTATAGCGGCTAAGACAGAATATAATTATGTCGCCTTTACCGATATCATTGCTAAAAAACTCCGTAGAAGACCTGAACCTATTGCAGAAAAAACCAAACGTGTACTGCTTGGTCTTTGTGCTTTTGCAAAAGAGCGAGTTAATTACGTTAATGACGGGCTTAAATATCTACACAAATTACGCTCAGCAAAAGGCACTCATGGAAGAGCGACTCGCTATTGTATGAATGCACAAGAATATGACTATTACTCAACTCCATCGCGTGACAAAAGACTAAAACGCTATTTCCAAGAAGTGCTAAATATTGCTTATTCAGGCGGTGTTATTAAGGAAGGAAAAATCACGCCACAATTAATGGCGCGTGCTATCTTTCATGATGACGTACCACCTGACATTGAACAAGCATTAGATCAACATTGCCGTATTGCCGCTTATCCCGATGATGATAGAAAATACATAAATCTGCGCCAATTATGGAGAAATATAGCGGAAGGAAGACTATCCTCCGATCCACATGCACCTTATGAAAATCGTTGGGGATTGACTGATAAGCCTTATGTCAAACAATGTCCTACCTTTTAAGAAGCCCAAACTTTAGACATGAGATAAATTCTGAATTTTTATGTCGCATCTACTTTGTTATTAAACTCGTATTCTCGTACTGTAGATATTTACATAAATAATTTCTTGGTAAATTATTTATGTGAAAAACTATAGAACCAAGCCCAACACCCTCGCCAAATCTCAACTGTAGGGTGGGTAAGTGTAACACATCCACCTTGCAAATTACGATTGGCGAAGATATTAAAACCAATAGGACTTTAAAATGAAAATAACAATACTGAGTACCATGCTGATTTTATCGCTAGCAATAATCCCCACTGTTGAAGCCGATGTGGCTGGAATTAAAGGGGGGAAGCAATTACAAGCTGAAGTTGCAAAGCATGTCAAAAATATCAGCACTGTAGAGCTTAAAAAATTATTAGCCGATGACCTTGAAGTTGCCTTAATCGATATACGTCTACCTTCTGAAATAAAGTCAATGGGAGGAGCTATTAAAGCACAACAAAATATTAATATTCCCAGAGGTTGGCTAGAATGGCGAGTAAGCAATGTAGCGCTGGATAAAGACACCCCTATCGTCGTTTATTGTGGTGCAAATATTCGCAGTCCTTTAGCAGCAGATACTTTAATGAAAATGGGATATACTCATGTGAAAAACTATTCTGATGGCTATATAGGCTGGAAAAAGGCAGGATTACCAACGGCTAAGTAGCCTTATATTTTGAATAGGCTAATCAACTCACTCCGTGAAATTATTTCGATACAGTGTTGTTGCGCCTTTTTTTTATCATTCTCGGTATTGTAGCCCCAGTCTGCTAGTTGTAATTTTATTGTTTTTAATTGTTTCTTGTTTTTAATCTCAATTAAAGTAGGAAGGCGGTCTTCTATAAAAATAATCTTTTGCTCAGGGTGTCGCTTAGATAGTTTAATTAATGTTTCCTGCTTACTCATTTTAGCTTCCATAGCATAAATACAACTATCATCAATGGTAACTTTATGAGCTTGAAGAATTTGTTTTACAAAACGTTTTTGTTTGGTGGTAATAATATACCAAGTGCTACCAGCCAATGTTGCTAATTGTTGTTTGATTCCATCAAAAAGTGGATTCATCTCTAACCATTGCTGTGGATATTGCAAAATCCAATCATCGCGTGTATCGCCAAATAATTGTTTTAACTGACTAATTTCTAGGTTTTCGGAGACAATGCAAGCTTGTATTTGTTGTGGGTAATCTTGCAAAAGTGATTCAAATCTTACTTGAAGATAGAGCAGTCGTATTATAATGATCGCTTCATAACCCGTTTCTAATAACGGTCGTATACGGCGAAAATCATTCATTAAGCTGTTTGAAGGGAAAGAAGCAGGTATATCTTGCCAGATTTTTTGAGCAGCTCTCCAGCCTGTTATCGCTGTTTCAATAGCGCTATCACAGATAACACCATCAAAATCTAAAGCGTAGATTAGCTTATTGTTTCGATTGTTTGATTGCATCTGAATTTAGTTTGTTAATTAAGGAAGTTTCATTACTTAGAACTTCCTAACTATAGAAATAAATAACCACTAATCGCTTGTGTTATTTCATCTCGCCAAAGAAAAGCAACAAACCCTGCTGAGGCTAACCAAGGTCCAAAAGGCATCATATTATTACTTTTATCACTTTTTATAGACTTCCAGATAGTAATACCAAAGAGTGCGCCAAAGAGTGAGGCTACAAAGATAGTAAAGGGTAAAATTTGCCAGCCACCCCATGCACCTAATGCAGCAAGAATTTTAAAATCACCATATCCCATCCCTTCTTTTCCTGTTACTAAGCGAAATAATTGGAAGATACTCCAAAGAGATAAATAGCCAATCATTGCACCGAAGACACTACTTTGTAAATCAATAAACAAATGTTGCGAGTTAACCGCAATACCCAGCCACATTAGAGGTAAAGTCAGATGATCTGGTAATAATAAGGTTCTTATATCAATAAGTGAGAGTGTCATTAATGTCCACATTAATACTAAGACTGCGAATGTTTGCCACGTAAAGCCAAATTTCCATGCAATAAAAATAGAAAGCACCGCCGTCAATATTTCTATGAGTGGATATTGTAATGAAATCGTTGTTTTGCAGGATGAACATTTTCCTTTTAAAAACAGATAACTCAGCACAGGAATATTTTCTAATGCTGTTATCATATGCCCACAGTTCGGACAAGTAGAACGTGGCGTCATTAGATTGAATTTTTCTTCTTTTTTATACTCTTTTCTTGCTGATTTTTCATTTTGAAGGAATTCAGTGCAATCCTGATGCCACTCTTTTTTCATCATAACGGGAATGCGATAAATAGCGGCATTTAGAAAACTACCGATAATCAACGAGAAAATTCCAGTAAAAATTAAAAATAAAGTTGTGTTTTGTTGCAGAAGATCGATCAAATCCATTTTTTAGTTCCAGATTAGCTAGTTTTAGAGATATTATTTTGATTAATATGGCAAATGTAGGAGACATTATTTTTTTCTATCTCAATATAC
>WGBH01000068.1 GCA_015494435.1 Thiotrichaceae bacterium
ATGATATTATATCATAATTTTACAGGAAATAGTAGATATATTGTAGCAGTTAATTAACCTTTATATCGAGCAGATCATTAAGAAAGCTAATCAGAAAATGCTTGTTTTCCTCTGTTCCAAAGATATGCTTAAACCCAAAATCCGTAAAAGGGTCAATATATTTATTTTTTATCATCATGCACATAATTATCTCCATTAAATCTCAAAGGATTCACAGCCTCGGTGTGTTGGTATTAGCTAGCAATATATCAGAGTTCAAAATAGCAAGTTGCGAAAAGGCTTTGTTGAAGATGAAATTTAATAAATAAACATCTACAGGCGAAAATTTTAAAGTCAGTGACAAAGTAAACATTTTACTTCGTAATAAATTAGCTGTACTGCAACACTAAGGCATTTTCTAACCTGCACGATGATAGGGATGCTTTTCAGTGATTGTCCATGCTCGATAAAGTTGCTCGGCTACAATAATTCGTACTAAAGGATGAGGAAAGGTTAGATTTGATAACGACCAATGCTCATGGGCTTTCGCTAAAATATCTTTAGTTAGTCCATCTGGACCACCGATTAACAGGGTAATATCTTGACCTGACATCATCCAGTCTTCCATTCGTGTCGCTAATTTTTCTGTACCCCAAAGACTACCTTGCCCATCTAGTGCAATAATGCGGGTATTTTTTGGTATCGCATTGAATAGCTTATTGGCTTCTTTATTTTGTATAATTTCTATATTGCTGTTCTTATTTCTTTTCTCAGCCGATATTTCTTTTAGAATGAGTTTGCATTTAGAAGGCATACGATGTGCATATTCTTCATAGCCTTTAACAACCCATTGGGGCATTTTAGTCCCAATAGCTAATAGGTGAATACGCATTTATGCACGCTCAGCATTCACTACATCATCGTTTTGCCATAATCTTTCTAGCTGATAAAACTCCCTAACATCGGGTAACATAATATGCACAATCACATCACCAAGATCAATCAATGCCCATTGTCCCTCATTAGCCCCTTCGATTCCAAAAGGTTCAATTCCTGCTTTTTTAGCATCAGCATTGAGTGAGACCACTAATGACTTAACGTGCCGAGTAGAAGTGCCTGTTGCGAAGATCATGACATCATTCATTGGTGATTTTTCGCTGACATCAATCACAATAATATTCTCAGCTTTCATTGCATCAAGTGCATCGTGACAAAGCTTAACAAGTTGCTTTAATTCCATATAGATCTTTTCATTGATTTAAAACAACCGATTATATCTGTTTTAGAAAGAAAAACCTAAGCACTTAAAATAGCATGGCGTTTAAGATCAAGAATATTTGCAATTTCATAATTATGACTTCGTTCATAATCATCACTATTACAATAAAGTTGCTGATTATTAATATAGTCAGCCACCTCAAGTGGCATCAAATAACGCGCACTTAATCCCTCTAAAAGTTGATGACGAATATTAGTAGCGGAGATGGCTAGTTGTGTTACTTCTATGAACATTATTTTCCCTGCTTCAGATTGTTCTAACCCTTCAGCCGATTCAACCATACGACCTTTAGCCCATGATTCTAATTTAGGAACTTTATGACCTGGACGACAGGAAATAACAATATTTGCCATTTCTAAAATTTCCCGCCAATTTTTCCAACAATTAAAGTTAAAAAAAGCATCAGCCCCCAGCATTAAAACCAAAGACTCATCAAACTCTTCTAATAAGGACCTTAAAGTGTCAACAGAGTAGGATGCACCGTTTTTACGACGTAGTTCTCGATCATCCAAAACAAATTGGGGTGTACTAGCAACCGCCATTTCAACCATTTTCAAACGTTGTTTTGCACTTGCCATGGGTTGTGGTCGGTGCGGAGGAACGCTACAGGGAACAAACCGTACTTGTGTTAAAGATAAGCGCTCACAAACTTCTAATGCAGAGCGTAAATGTCCAAAGTGAATCGGGTCAAAAGTCCCACCCATTATTCCAATCATAATATCCTCGCTTTTATTTTAAATACTTATTAACGGGTTCATTTCCAGTATAGAAAATAGCAATAAAATTGCTTTAATTCCATATAGATCTTTTCATTGATTTAAAACAACCGATTATATCTGTTTTAGAAAGAAAAAC
>WGBH01000069.1 GCA_015494435.1 Thiotrichaceae bacterium
GATTCAAACTGCGAGGAAATCTAAAATTCTCTGAAATTTAGTAAAATATTGACTGCTAACTCTTTGATTAAAACTATTTGAAAATAGTATTTTTATAAATCCTCGCATTTTTAATCACACCCTAAGAATACAGTGGAGTGGAATAAGGCATTGTTTCGTTTCCAAATTCTATTTCTATAGATATTCAGGAAGTTTCAAGTAATGAATTTACCCCTATTGCGCTGATTTTTTGTTTCTGATTGGAGTATCTCAAGAGGCACATAGTTATTCCACGCAACGATTGAGAGGATTCAAACAGCGACAAAAGGGTAAGTAAGATTGGTCAATTCATTCCTTGAAACTTCCTCACATATTAAATTTCCGCAGGAGTTCACGCTTTAGCTTATGTGATTCGGACAAGCTAAAGCTTGAACTCCTTAAGATTTGGAAATTATTTATTTGAAAAACACGACGCTTTAAAGACGAAACATACGCGCAATAATACGTTCACCCGCATATTCATGCCATGCTGCTGCAAAGACATGAGCGATTAAATACGCCCACATAAAGTTACCAAATAATTCATGCATTTCAGCAATGTCTTCAAATAATGGATTTTCAAATCCTTGCGAAGTGAAGTCCATGACAATATATAAACCCACGCCCGTTGCAGCAATAGCAGAGGCAATCAGGATACCAAGTCCATGAACTAATCCTGATAAGCCACCATGATCACCATAAGGCAATGTTTTATTTTTTAAAATATAACCAATATCAGATTTAGTCTGTTTTAAACCAGCACCGATAATAGGAAAAAGATTACCCAATTTAACATCGTTATTGGGTATCAACATCCAGAGCCAATGAAGGAATAACAAACCTGCGGCGACTAAGCCAACTACCTCATGCCCCTCCATTGCAGTTTTTGCCAATTCACTAGCATCATCGAATTCATCAGGTGGCGCAAGCACTAAAGAAAGGATTAACTGAGCGGTTAAACTGAGTGCAATTAAGGTATGTAACCAACGTGTTATTTTTGACCATTTTGGTGTTTCATTTTGCATTTTATTTTTATCTCTTCCCGATAGTGTATTTCTATTAATTCATTATAAATAGAAACACTTAATATTAAAAAATCAACTTGAAAAAGTGTAATTGCCAATTATCCACAATCACACCATATTTCACATTAATCATCACCATTTATGCGATTACCATGACAGTCGGTACAACTCACTTGATGTCCTTTAGGTACTTTTCCACCTCTATCAAAACCTGTAAAGTCTCTTGCTTTAGCAGTACGAGATAGCACCGTTCCTTGTCCATTTTTGCCGTGACAAGTACGACAAGCATCCCCACGTCCTACTAAGCGCGAATGTCCACCATTGGCAAAACTGGTTCTTCCGACAGGGTGCATACCGTGAGGCCCACCTAAGGTATTACCTAATCGATTTTCTCCATGACAAACGGTACATTCTGTGATGGTGCCTGTATGTCCTTGTAGCTCTAAAGAGGCAATATTATCGTTGGCTTTCGGGTTTTTATTCGGCCAAATACCGTGTGTTGAGCCATGACAAGCTTCACAAAAAACACCTTTATGCCCTTTGCTTAAACGATATAGCATCGGATTACCTGCACCAGAAGGATCATTCGCCGTGGTCACATTCTCAGCAAAGCGTTTATTAGTAGGAATAATAGGCGTTGCCTTTTTATCACCAATACGATACGCCTGTAATAAGCGA
The DNA here is from genome assembly GCA_015494435.1 of Thiotrichaceae bacterium. Lineage (GTDB taxonomy): Bacteria > Pseudomonadota > Gammaproteobacteria > Thiotrichales > Thiotrichaceae > JAGLBW01. The sequence continues at coordinate 1,722 of WGBH01000069.1, forward strand.
ATGCCATCTGGCGACCCGAGTGTATCGGCTTGTTGATTGAGATTGCTCATGGCATCACCTGAATGACAAGAACCACAGCTTGGCTCATTTGCCCAAGGGACACGGGGTTGATTTTTGTCTTTATAGAAATTCCCTGCTAACTCAAACTTGCCCGCATTACTAGGTGAAACCTGACGACTAAAATCATCACCGACCTGCGCCATTTGACCATGACAATCTTGGCAAAGTAGCCCTGCGGTTGCCATTGCTCCGCGTAAACAATCGGTACGACGACCAGGATGACATTGATAACAGGTATTATTTAATATTTCCCTCGCGGCAACCACATCCCGTTTTTTACCCGATGCATCAATGGCAGGTGGCATGGTAGGGAACAGTAATTTGCCATCTAAGCCTTTTACCGAAGCATGGCGTTTATGCATAACACTCGACATACTGCGTACATTCATTTGTTGACGGCCGTTCTCATCTTTAGGGCCAACATGGGCTAAATCTAAGGCAGGACTATAATGACAAGACTGACAGACAACAGGGGTATTTTTTTCTAATTGTGTCTTATGTTTAAGGTCGTGTAATCGCACTATATTCAGATCAGCCGCATATTCTTTACTCACCGCTAAGGGTACACTGACATCAAATTTAGGGTCATCCAGTACGGTTGCCAGCTCAATATTAGCATCTTGTAAGGCTTTAACCGCTGAACCATTACCGCCATCAACAGGGGCATTATGACATGCACCACAATTCGCCTCGCCCGAAATGGGTAAAACAATATCACTCGATGCCAGTACCTTGCCCGCCTGATTCTGTGCTTGTAAACGCATTAATGGCCAAGGATTTTCACGCCCTTTATCATCAAATGCCGTCATCGGTACACCTGCTGCCTCAAACCAATTGACTGCTTTCGCAATATAACCAAAGGCAAAACTGGTAAAAAAAGGTTGATCTTGGGTGAATTGTTTAAAGTCTCGTTTTGCATTATCCGTATAGGGATTCTCGCTACCTGGCATAGACTGTTGCTCGGCACTTAATACCCCATCACCTAAATAAAGTTGCTCTACATTTGGAACGGGTAAACCCTGTCCCGCTTGAGGGGCAAAATTATCAAGAATACCTGCGGGATAAAAAGAACGATAAGCCGCCAATGCCGTTGGCTCGCTTGCATTCGGTGCGTTTTCCCAAAAATTAGTTTTAAACACGGTACCATCTTTTGCAACACTGGAAAAAACAGAGCCACTTAAAACGGGATCGGTTGCGCTCGATGCAGCGGAGTAAGTTACCGAAATATTATCACTGGGGGTCATTATTTGAGGATTTTTACCGCGCTTAATCACCTGTGCATGAAGAATATTAAAAGGCGGTAAAATACTGGAAATACGGGTATCAAAATCACCACAATGCATACCTAAATCATTTGCACCAAAGATTTTAAAATCTTTATTACCTTGATACGGCTGTTCGCTAACTTGCTTATTACCCTGTTGCCTATTCTGGCTAGTGGAATTAATGGAAACTTCACCCGTCGTTGGAGTAGAAGTAGGGGTAGGGGTAGAAACATCAGGATTGGATGGAATAATATTGCCACCATCTGTTCCCTCATTATCTCCACAGGCACTTAAACCTAAAAGCAGACTTAAACAAAGACTAAATGCTCGCATACGATAAAAAAGTGCACCGTTCCCCCTATTGTTGTGGTGGCTAAACATACATACTCCTCCTGTAAAATTATTGTTTTTCTATTATAAAGAGGTAAAAATAAAAAAGCATTGGGCATCTGTCATATTATTTTAATATAGGTCATATGCCTAATAGCTTATTTTATAACTTCTCATAATTCACAGATAATGAAATATTCACATTTAGCCCGACGGAGTTTGTAACCTCTGTTGAAACGTTTTAAAGAAACCTTTTCTATACCTCTCTCTTTAGAAACTGTGCAAGTATTCTGGGATAGAAGAAAAATGAGGAAAAATTTTCCAGTCTATTCAGGTTAAAATTGAATCTTTAGTCTCGTAACCAGACATAAAAGCTGAAGCTTTCACTCCTTTTCCAGTCTATCCAGGTTGAAATTGAATCTTTTTTAAGGCTTCTTTTGTGGTGTTTAAACAGTCATTGGCTTTTTTCCAGACATCGACATAGTTTATTGCTCGCAAGGCTTCTTCAAAGGTGCATTTTTTCTCTTCCCTTATAAACTCAATCACTTTTTTCACTTGTTGTAGCTCTAATACCGCATTTTGATAGGCGATTTGCGCTTGTGTGCGCTCCGCTTGTGCTTTTTTAGTGCTATCAACATGCTGTTGGTGTTGATATTGGTATTCAGTTTCGTCTAGGTCAAGTTGACCATTTAATAAACGGTTTTTTAAGGCGATAAAGTAAGCAATCGGGTTGCGTATATCGCGTTCTTTAAGGCATTTTGCAAAATAATTCAATAAACGCTGGGCTTGTTCTAAAATTTTAAATCCTTTCAGATGTTTCGCCAGTAGATGACGTAATTTTTGCGATATTGATTCAGGATAATTTAATTCTGTGATTTTTATTGTTGGCGTTTCAACCGCCTCTTTCACAGGGGGAACACTTGTTTCTTCCTTTGGGATAGATGCAGTAGCAGGAGCAGGAGCAGGAGCAGGAGCAAGTACAGGCGCAGGAGTAGGAGCAGGTGCAGGTGCAACAGTAGTAGTAATAATAGGGCTTGGATTTGTGCAACTCACAGGGTTTTCAGGCGTTGCAAGGCTTATAGCTTGTGTAGAAACAAGAGACACTTCGGGTTCTATAGCCATGGGTATTGTGACAGGTATTTCTACAGGTATTTCTATAGAGGTTTCTACAGGCGTTGCTACAGGCGTTTCTACAGGTGGATTTACGGGTTTTATAGGCTTTATAGGAGTGGCCACGGTATTGTTTTTATTAACGGATTGAGGCGGTTTACGCAATTCAAATTCTACTATTTCATCCTCGGTCATGGGTTTATAAGCATCTGATAATAAACAAGTTGGATCATTCGTTCCCGACACAGAACCGAGCTGTCCCCACTGTTCAAAATTAAAATTAATCGACAGCCATTTACCGTAATGTCCTCGACGAGTAATCAGCACATTGTTTCCTTCCAATTCACGCACAATTTCATTCGCATGATCACCACGAATCCCTGTAAGCTGTTCTATACGCGTGCCATTCATATCATCTTCAAATTTATCATAACAAACCGTTTGACGAAAAATAGCCGTTACAATCCGCGTTTGTCGCACATTCAGCGATGTGAACATCAATTGAGCAAAAAAAGCGGTATCAATTTCAACCCGATGCTCAGGCAATAAATTCAATACATTACGCTCAGGGCAAGGGAGGTAATAATTTTCGGGGGTAACATTATCATCAATCGCGTACAATGGTGTTCGCATAATCAATCTCCTTTATTAAGATTGTTTGTGAAGTCCTGCTGTATTTGTTGCAATCAAAACAGTAGGGCATCAATTGGTTAATTGGTTAATTTTTCGTAAAAGCAGCACAATACACACCGTATCAGCTTCCTCACTACTAGTACACTCTCTTTTTTCTCGTCGGTCAAGGGAAAATATAACCAAATAAACGACAACAACAAAAAAACATTATTGCACCACCTATCTGATTAAAAAGCAAGCACTCTGCCCCTGTCTGTCTGTTGTTAGTGTTTTATGTTAATTGTCATTGTATAACCCAAACTGGGGTGCAACTTTTAAGCAAATGGCAATAAATCTATACTTATCATAGAGATAGAAAAGTCGTTGATGACCTGTTTTCTCGCTCCCAAATTCCCATTTTTCTTTTTTCTATAGAGCTTTGGCTGGACGGGTTTTGTAAACCCGTCCACACGTTTAGCTTAAACGCAATAAAGCCTCACAGTTTCCTGCAAGGCTTCTTTAAAACGTTCCGACGGGGTAACAAACTAGGCTGTCGAAACGCCCCACGAAAAAACAACAATATCATTTAAATTCAATGATATATAAGAATTAAAAAACTAAAATATCTTCAATAACGATACCATAACAATGCCTTTTATCGTGTAATACAACAAACTATCAATGACTTAGATAAA
>WGBH01000070.1 GCA_015494435.1 Thiotrichaceae bacterium
CGCACACATTACCTGCCTAAAAAAACCAAAAGTACATTAATGTCAGACGGAGAAACTCCGGGAATACGTGCTGCTTGGCCAATGGTTTTTGGTCTGATTTTGCTAAGTTTTTGTCGTGATTCAGTACTTAAGGATTCTAATCGATCAAAATCAAAACTATCATGAATAACAATATTCTCTAGTCTTTTGATTTTTTCAGCAATAATACGTTCTCTCTCTATATAACCATCGTATTTTATTTTTATCTCAACCGTTTGTAGTACATCTTGTTTGATGTCTTCATTTCCTTTAAAAAACTGATGAATATCAGTAAAGCTATCGGCGATATCAATAAGCTTAACTTGAGGTCTTAAGATTAATCTATCTAATTTAGTACCTTCTTTGATAACAGATGTATTGATACTCTTTAAAAATTCATTGATCTCGTCAGGCTTAAGTTTTGTTTCCTTGCAAAATTTCACAAATTCATTTATAGTATCGCGTTTGCGGATGTATAAATGATATCTGTTTGTATCAACTAAGCCTAATTTAAATCCGATTTCTGTGAGTCGCTCATCTGCATTATCCTGTCGTAACAATATTCTATACTCAGCTCTTGAAGTAAACATTCTGTAAGGTTCATCAACGCCTTTAGTTACTAAGTCATCAACTAAAACACCAATATATGCCTGGTCTCTTTGTAAAATAAAAGGTGGGGCACCAAGCGATTTCAAATGTGCATTAATGCCTGCAACCATACCTTGTGCTGCAGCCTCTTCATATCCGGTTGTACCGTTAATTTGTCCTGCAAAAAATAAATTTTGAATAAGTTTAGTTTCTAGGGAATGAGTTAGTTGAGTAGGCTCAAAATAATCATATTCTATCGCATAAGCAGGACGATAAATATTTACTTTTTCTAATCCGGGTATTTTACGCAAGGCTTCTAACTGTACATTTAAAGGTAAAGATGATGAAAAACCATTTAAATAATATTCATGAGTATATTCACCTTCAGGTTCTAAAAACAATTGATGTTTATCCTTATCAGAAAAAGTAACAATTTTATCTTCTATACTAGGACAATATCGTGGACCTACCCCTTGAATTGTACCATTAAAAAGCGGAGAAAACTCAAACCCTTTTCGTAAGGTATTATGAACTTCTTTGTTGGTATAAGTAATATAACAGCTTCTTTGCTTAAGTTTATTCTCTTGTTGTAAATAAGAAAAAGAAGCCGGTTTTTCATCACCAAACTGCTCTTGCATTACAGAAAAATCTATAGAGCGACCATCCAATCTTGGAGGGGTACCTGTTTTCATTCGTCCGGCAACAAAACCTAAAGAAACCAATTGTTCTGTAATGCCCTTAGATGCAGGTTCTGCCATACGCCCTCCCTGTACCTGAGTATTACCTATATGTATAATTCCGTTTAGAAAAGTACCATTAGTTAGTACAACAGTTTTTGAATAAAAATTAACTCCAAGTTTGGTTTTAACACCTTTAAGCTTGTTATTTTCAATAATCAATCCAAGAACTAAATCTTGCCAAAGATGTAAATTTTCAGTATTCTCTAAAATTTTCCTCCATTCTTCCGAAAATTTCATTCGATCACTTTGAGCACGAGGACTCCACATAGCCGGTCCCTTGCTTTTATTTAACATTCTAAACTGTATGCTGGTGCGGTCTGTAATAATACCCATCCAACCACCTAAAGCATCAATTTCACGTACAATTTGCCCCTTTGCTATCCCACCAACAGCCGGATTACAAGACATTTGAGCATACTTTGCCATATCCATAGTAATAAGCAAAGTTTTTGATCCCAATTTAGCCGCCGCTGTAGCTGCCTCACATCCAGCATGTCCACCACCAACAACTATAACATCATAATTAAATTCCATCTCCTCTACCCTATCGTTCTATTAATTTAATTTCTTTAAACATATATTTTCTGCTTTCCGCATCTCAATCTTTTCTTCCTCTGTATGATCATTTAATCCAATCAAATGAAGAATTCCATGTATAATCACCCGATGTAATTCTTGTATAAAACTTTGATTATATTCATACGCATTCTCTTTAACTC
>WGBH01000071.1 GCA_015494435.1 Thiotrichaceae bacterium
AGTATTTATGCTATTGAGTTCAATTTTAGGTGGATTAATCGGTTGGCTATTGCCCGTTACTATTCAAGATCAAGATAAATAAAAACAGTCTATTAGCAATAATTAAAAAGGAATAAAAATTTATGTGCGGAATTTGTGGAGAATATCGTTTAGATGGTCACTTGCCTAAGTTGCATTCTATCCAAGCGATGATGGAAAAATTAGAAAAACGCGGCCCTGATCATGCGGGAACGTTTTCAGACGGTGCATTAGCTTTTGGGCATCGTCGTTTGTCTATTTTGGATTTATCTGAAAAGGGCAATCAACCCATGATTGATCCCCAATTGAGTTTAGCATTAGTTTTTAATGGTACGATTTATAATCACCCTGAACTACGCAAAACTTTACAAGCGAAAGGGCATAGCTTTTTTTCCACAGGTGATACCGAAGTGATTCTTAAAGCGTATGCAGAATGGGGGCGAGATTGCGTCAAGCATTTTCTGGGTATGTTTGCGATTGCTATTTGGGATTTAAAGCAAAAAACCTTATTTCTTGCCCGTGACCGTATGGGCATTAAACCACTTTATATGGCACAGGATAAAAAAGGCGTTCGCTTTGCTTCTAATACACAGGCTTTGCTAGCAACGGATGATATTGATACGCGCATTGACCCCATCGCCTTGCATCATCAATTTACTTTGCATGCGGTTATTCCTGCACCGCGCACGCTTTTTCAGGGTATTCGCAAATTAGAGCCTGCCCATAGTTTGATTATTAAAGCCAATGGCGAGCAAATATTAGAACGTTATTGGACACTGGATGCGACCCGTCCTGAAAAAGAATTATCCGATGATGAATGGACAGAAGCCATTCATGAATCCTTAAAAACAGCAGTGCGCCGTCGTAATGCCGTGTCTGATGTCCCTGTTGGCGTTTTGCTTTCAGGGGGGTTAGATTCTAGTTTATTGGTTGCTTTACTGGATGAAATTGGGATTGAGGATATTCGCACTTTCAGCATTGGTTTTGATGATCAACCCGAAGAAAAAGGCAATGAATACGAATTTTCAGATGCGGTGGTGAAACGCTTCCAAACAAATCATAGCAAAATCCATATTCCCAATGAACAAACACTGACTCGCTTGCCTGAGGCAATTGCGACTATGTCAGAACCGATGTTTGGACAGGATGCAATTGGCTTTTATTTGCTTTCAGAACAGGTGGCTAAAGCAGTAAAAGTAGTGCAATCAGGACAGGGGGCGGATGAAGTGTTTGCTGGTTATTTTTGGTATTCTAAAATGCGCCAAGCCAAAGGCACACCTTTAGAACGTTTCCGTCCATTCTATTTTGACCGTGATCACGATGAAATGGCACAAATGTTAATGCCTGATTATATCGGACGGGATTACAGTGCCGAAACCATGCAAGCCCTATTAGAAGCACCGCAAGCGGATACTTTTATCGATCAAGTCTTACGCGCGGATACCACTACGCTCATTGTGGATGATCCTGTCAAACGGGTTGATAATATGACCATGGCATGGGGTTTAGAGGCGCGCGTGCCTTTTCTTGATCATGAATTAGTGGAACTAGCTGCTAAAATGCCACCCGAAATGAAATTACGGGATCAGGGTAAATATGTGCTTAAAAAAATCTCGCGTGGCTTAGTTCCTGACAGTGTGATTGACCGTAAAAAAGGCTATTTCCCCGTGCCTGCCTTAAAATTTGTGCGAGGGGAGTTTTTAGATTTTATGCAGGATATTCTAAACTCACAGCGATGCCGTGAACGTGGCATCTATCAACGCGCCTATGTGGAAAAATTACTTAAAAAACCTGAAGATTATTTAACCCGTATTCAAGGCAGCAAGCTGTGGCATATGGCATTGCTAGAGTATTGGCTACAAATGCATAAAATTTAATGAAACCAATAAAACATGGCGGTAATTTACGCGAAGCCGCCCGCCTTTACTCTATTCCATTAGAAAATTGGATTGATCTTTCCACAGGTATCAACCCTCGTTCATGGATACCCCCTGACATTCCTATCGCAGTCTGGCAACGCTTACCTGAGGCTGATGATGATTTATTATCAGCCGCACAACACTACTATGCTTGTGATGATTTATTGCCCGTAGCAGGTTCACAAGTTGCGATTCAATCCTTGCCATATTGTCGAGCGCGCTCACGCGTTGCTATTATCCGTCCTAGTTATGCCGAACATGCTTATTGGTGGCAACAGGCAGGTCATGAAGTGATTTATATAACAACTGATGATATTGATTTATTGATTCATACGCTGGATGTTTTAGTCTTGATTAATCCCAATAATCCCGATGGCAAGCAATATTCTGTGAGTAAGCTCTTAAAATGGCATCAGCAGTTAAATAAAAAGAAAGGATGGTTGATTGTTGATGAAGCGTTTATGGACAGTACCCCAGAAAAGAGTCTTTTATCCCAGCATACCAACATGCCTGAAGGATTGATTATATTACGCTCGATTGGTAAATTTTTTGGTTTAGCAGGCATACGTTTAGGATTTATCGCCGCTGAACCTAAACTATTGCAACAAATAGCCCATCAACAAGGCCCCTGGGCAGTCTCACACCCTGCACGCTGGTTAGGCGCATTAGCACTTAAAGATCAGCAATGGCAACAACAAACCCGTCATTTTTTAGCGCAACAAAGTCAAAAGATGTATCAAATTCTCTCCCCCTCTTTTCATAATATTCAGCAAAGCCACTACTTTTGCTATATTCAACACCCACAAGCAAAGCAAATAAAACAGCAATTAGCACAAAAAGGAATTTGGGTGCGTTACTTTGAAAATCCTTTGGCACTTCGTTTTGGATTAGCCGCTAATAATGCAGCATTACAAAAATTAAAAGCTTTTTTTCTCCGAAATAATTCATTGGAATAAAACAGAAATGAAACTAGACAAAGAAATAATAGAAACATCAGCAATTATCAGTAAAAGCATTATCTGGCTACATGGTTTAGGCGCGGATGGGCATGATTTTGTCGGTTTGATTCCAGAATTACAGTTACCCACTGATAAAGGCATTCGCTTTATTTTCCCACATGCCCCAATTCGACCAGTTACCTTAAATAACGGTTATGAAATGCGCGCTTGGTATGATCTATTATCACTTGAACGCGGTAAAACCGCCAAAGAAGCAGATGTTTTAACAACCGTTGATTGGATTACCGAGTTAATTAATCAAGAAGTTGCCAGTGGCATTGCCCCTGAAAATATCGTACTGGCAGGATTTTCTCAAGGCGGAGTCATTGCACTGCAAACAGGCTTACGTTACCCACAACAACTCGCAGGTATTATCGCACTCTCAACCTATTTTCCCTTTGCTGAGAAAACCTTAAAACAACTAACAGACACACAACGCAATACACCTATATTTGCCGCACATGGCATCAATGATCCTGTCATCCCCTTACTAAGCTGGGATACTTACGTGCCAGAACTAAAACAAGCAGGACTCACCGTCGAAGCCCACTCTTACCCAATGGAACATTCTTTATCTCCACAAGAGATTATTGACCTTAGCCAATGGCTTCAAACAGTGCTGTTTAAAGAATAGCTCTTGTGTTTCAGGCGCAACGCCAGCGCATTGCTAACTGCATCACCACGCTGGCGTACATAGGGACAAAACATATTCATTTTTGCTTAAAGAATAAGCTGATAAAAATAGACCCCAAGATTAGGTACCACAAATAACATAACAAATACAAATAACACCACTACACTTACAAACGACAGGTAAACAGGTGGACAAGTAAACACCCAAACACCGTTGTGGTCGTTTTTTAATATCTTGTTCTATAGGGGTAGGGAAGTTTTGCCTCCCCCTATAGCTTAGCCCGACGGGGTTTGTTACTAGGCTGTCGAACTGATTATTCTTTATGCATTTTTTAAAAAAATTAACTGGATTCTAAAAAACATAAAATATATAAAATAAT
>WGBH01000072.1 GCA_015494435.1 Thiotrichaceae bacterium
ATATTTTCCTATAAAAGTATTAAAACGGAAAAATGATAAGATATTATTTTTAAAGAAAATTAAATTTTAAGTAACTCTAATTATATTTATGCGAATAAGTCAATAGCTAAAAACTGGAGCATGGAGTATTAGGATAACTTTTTAGGCAAAATTTCCATTGTGTTTTTTTTGTGCTAAATGATAACGTCGAATCCCATGGAACATTGCATTGGCTAATTTGCGTTGGTAATGATTAGTATTTAAACGACGCTCTTCATTAGGATTGCTGATAAAGGCAGTTTCAATCAGCATGGATGGAATATCAGGGGATTTAAGCACTACAAAGGAAGCACTTTCGACTTGCTTGCGTAATAAATGATTAACACCACCAAGTTCGCGTAATACTTTTTGTGCTAACCCGAGACTATTGTCAATAGTGGCTGATTGTGATAAATCGAGCAATAAAGAAGATAATACTTTATTATTATTTTCAAGCGATACTCCGCCGAGTTTAGCTTCATAAGAATTTTCATTTTTAGCTAGCCAGCGTGCTGCTTCACTAGATGCGCCGTGTTCTGAGAGTATATAAACAGAAGAGCCTGCTAATTTACGATCTGGATTAGCATCAGCATGGATGGATATAAATAAATCAGCTCCTTCAGCGCGCGCTTTGTCCATGCGTTTACGTAATGATACATAATAATCACCATCACGGGTCAAAAACGCTTTCATATCACCTTGCTGATTAATACGTTGTTGTAAACGAGTTGCAATTTTTAACACTACATCTTTTTCAAGTGTTCCATTATGACCAATGGCGCCTGGATCCTTGCCACCATGACCGGGGTCAATAGCCACTATAAAACGATCTTTATTGCGTCGTTTGGTTTGTTTTCTTGCTAGTGTTCTTTTTTTATCACGTTGCTCCGTAGTATGTTTTCTATTCGCTTTTTTAGCTACTTGTTTGCTTTTTTCAGGAGTTGCTGTGCCTGTTAGGGTAAGTTCTAAACGATAACCTATCTTTGATTCACTCAGCTTTGTGTTTGCTTTTGCTTTATTCGCCAAATCAAAAACAATTCTTAAATCATTATTATTACGAATAGCATGACGAACACCTTGTATTAAGGAATTTTTTTCCCTGATTTTCCTTAAAGGTGTTTTTAAGCTGGTATGTTTGAGATCTAATACAATTCTTTCAGGGGTATGCAAGGAGAACAGAGAACGTTTTATTTTGCCATCAAATTCAAAAATAAGTTGTTGTTTATTATTTTCTTTTTGAACCGTTTTGACGGATACTAAATGGACAGGAGAACGCTTACTACTTTTAGCAAATAATTGAGGCGACAGCAAGACACTACTTGCAACGCCTAATGTTCTAGCTAGTTTAAGAATAAAGTCTCTACGTTTTCTATCACTGTTATCCATTTTCATCCATTAAAATATTTGTCAGAATTAAATCTGTTGACACTCTGTTTATTAGTAGACCTTAATGAGCTGTTCTTTTCAAGTATTTTTTTAAAAAAAAGCTGTAAGCCCTTGTTTTCCATTGGTGGACCCTCCGAAAACCAAATGAATATAACGCATTTCTTCGGCGTGTTGAATTAACACATTGAGGTCTTCTTGCGCTAAAAATCCCTGTGCTTTCTCTGGCCATTCAACCAAACATAATGCATCAGATGATAAGTAATCTCTGATACCCATATACTCTAATTCTTCAGGATCTGCTAGACGATAAAGATCAAAATGGTATATTTTCCGATCATCGATTAAGTACGGTTCAACCAAAGTATAAGTAGGACTTTTAACTGTTCCATTAAAACCTAGATGGCGTAATAAACCTCGTGCTAGGGTTGTTTTACCTGCGCCTAGATCACCCTTTAGAAAAATCAATCCACCTTGAGGAAAAGCATCGGCTATTTTTCCTCCCAAGGACATCATTTCTTGCTCGGATTGTATGACTAGTTTTATGTCGTTTTTGTTCATTAATATTTTTCTTTTATAGAAATTCACTTATTAAATTTCATCTTGATGACGAAAAAGCTGAAGCTTTCATTCCTTTTATCAATTATTTATCTGAAAAATTATAGAAAAAGTTTTAGGGGCTTTAAAGTAATCTTTGAAAATCACTGCCAAACCACGGCTATCTCATCCACTTCAATATCAGTACGTCTTAGTTTAATCGCAAATTCCTCAATATTGATGCTATCAAGAGCAAATTTATCGCTCAAAGCACCAATTTTATCTTCCACCTCTTCTGTCAAAAGCTGAATATCCTGATTTTTAGGAGCGGAAAATAATTATCTTTATTCTAAAGTATTACGTCATTGCGAGAAGCTTGATTAGCGAAGCAATGACGTGATGGAAAAAATATAAACTACTTTTCAGATGTATAAAGGATGCCGATTAATCTACGGAGTCTGCGTAGGGCATTCAATAATATCAAAGCTGTTACTGAAACAGTTACCCGTTGAAGCATCTACTTCAAACGCGTCTGGAATACCTGATACTTTGATGGATAAATTTCCTGTGACTACCTGAGTAACGTTATCAGCGTATTCTGTTAAAGTCGTTCCATTATCCGCCTTAACCTTAACAGCTAGCGTATCGGTTGTTAGTCCATTACTTTCAAAATAATGGCGAATATTGGTTTGGTTAAAACTAAAATCAAGTAATTTACTCAGTGTCACCGTGCTTTTAGTGCCTGAAGAATCAATTAATGCATCGAGTGGTTTTAAATTAAGGCGCATTGCATCGAGATTATCTACTTTTAATTTAACCCCCTCTGCTGAAAGACCGACAATTTTCAATTGATCACCGTTGTTAGTTACCATCGCTTTGCCTGTGAGTGCAGATAATATTAGCTCCACTGGAAAGCGACTTCCTGATTCCGCTTTTTCTGTCATTAATACATTTAAGGCATCGAGGCTTACAACCGCTTCCATTGAATTAGTGTCGCTATTGGCAACTAGAGAAAAAAGTTGATTAGTCGTTGCAATCTCAACCTTCTTTTCTTCGCCTGTGATATTGCTGATTAACTTAACCGCTGTTGGAATGGATATTTTAAAAGAGCCTCTACTTTCTGTTGGAGCAGTGAAATCGACACGAACACTGCCTTCCATAGTGGTCGGTATATCAATTTTATCTTCTGCCATTGAAATTTCGTTCACACCTAGTAGTAAGGAACGCATTCCTGTAAGCAATATTTCATAATAGCCAGATGTTTTATCAAAACCTGTTTTAGCAAAGATCGCATCATCGTATTTAAATAAGGTCGTTGCAGCGGTGACTTCGTTATTTTCCATTTTGGTCACGGTGACGATAAAAGTGATATGAGAGAGGATGGTTTGGCAATTAGCAATTTCCTCAGCGGTACTGGTGTCAGCAATGCTAGTACCCGCAGGATCAGAACAGACCTGCGCTTCATTAGGATCAAAGCTATAAACATTTTTATTTTGATCAATATTAGAAAGATCAATCATTCTGCTAAAGCCATCTAAGACATCTGTTGAGATTTTAGAAGAAAAACCACTCTGATTAAGACTAAGCATAATCGTGCCATTATTTTCTCTACGCATCTGTTTTAAGCGAGTTGATGATTGATTATTGGCACTACTTTGTTCGGCTATTTTACCAAATACTTTTGAATTTGCAGCAACCGATGTCACGGCACTTATATTTGAGCTAATGCCTTGCGTGAGTCCTGTTTGTATATTTTCACGTAATTTCATCTCAGTGAGACTGCTTGTATCTACTGTGCTTTCTGTTGGGGTTTCATTGTCATTCTTTGAGCCAGAACCGCAAGCTGAAAGCGTCATTACTCCTGTAAGCGCAATGATTGAAACGTATTTTTTTGATTGATTAAAAGGAAAAATAAACATGATGGTTCTCTTTGAAATTATTAAAATTAGTAGTCTTTTTATAGCAAAATTCTTGCTTATCAGAAGTTAAGGAGCTTCCTAATGTCCATGATCATAACATATCGATTTGTAGCAATATGTTGGTGCTTTGTAACTATCCGATAGAATGTTATTATTTCTATCGGATAGGATCCTCCAACGTAGATAATGAGTTTAACTGCATGAAATACTTTTTCTTTATCGTAATAGCACTCTTAACTGCCTGTGAGCCAGCAGAAAGAGACACTAAAAACCTACCTTGGAAAACATCAGTAACAGCATCAGGAGCTACTGAGGTTTTTGGTTTAGCCATTGGGGAAATGACACTAAAAGAGCTGAGTATTGGCTTAAAAAAAATACCAGAGACTGCATTATTTGAAACCCCTAAAGGTCAACTCAGTATTGAAGCCTATTTTGGAAAAACCACCATTGGCTTGCTAGAAGGTCGAATTATTGCTGATTTAGATGCAAGCGATGACTTTCTCAAAACAGAGAGAAAACACGCTAAAAAGCGAGACTCCACCCCGAATAATAATTGGAAATATCAGCTAAGCACCGAAGGAGCCACAGAAATTATTAATATGAAAGTGTGGCGATTTGTTTATATCCCTGTAGCAGAATACAAAGAAAAACAAATCAAATTTTTTGGTGAACCGAATGAAATTATAAACGTTACAAAAACAGCACAATATCGACTGTTTCCAGATAAAGGTATTGCATTATTATGGGATACGGATGGAGGAGAGATTTTTTATTATGTTGCTCCTAAAGACTTTGCACGTTTAAAAGCAAGCTTACCGATGGCAATAATACGACCTAAAGAAAATTAAGCCTTTAGCAAGTTTCAAATTAATAAATCTACCCATATTTGCACCGTTTCTTTGCCTCTCCAGCTATCAATTTCTTCGTTAAGTATTTCAGTAATTGTTGGTTGCATTAACAACCTGTATACATTGAATACTTCTAATAAGCTCCTCGTTCTCAACAGTCTGAATGATTGCGGGCAATTGTCACCTTGCATCTGCAATTGAAAAAGATTGCATATTGATCTCGATGTAGATGTCAATATAGATTAATTATAGGCAAGCATGAAATCTTTTAGTTTTAGTCAATAACTTAAAGAGATTGCTTCATTGTTTGCGAATAAATTCACAAAGCTTTTCGCACAATCTCTTTAGCTTGAAAATTTATTTCTATAATGTGACAAGAGCACAAAAAACAATCATGCGTTTTGATAATATTAAGGGTATTACAAAATAACTTAAGGATTATTTGAACAATGAGTACAGTGAACTTATCAGGAACAAGAAATATTGATGCCTTATTGGTTGGAACATATTGGGCAACAGCAAATACACAACTCACTTATAGCATTCCAACTCCTGTAGGAGGTACTTTTTGGGATTCCCCCTATAGCCAAGAGAAAGAACCTGATACATGGAGCGCATTAACCACTGCACAAGCAACAGCATTTAAACAGGCTCTGCAAACATGGTCGGATGTGGCGAATATTACATTGGTTGAAGTCCCTGATACCAATACAAGCTATGGCGATATTCGCATTGCTTTTAGTCAAACCGTAGCAAAGCAACCTGATGCGGCAGCATGGGCTTATCTTCCCGATGATATAGGAATTTCAGACCCTGCTGGGGATGTTTGGCTTAATCCTGAAATCACTGAATACTCCTCAGGTAGCTATGGCTTTTCAACATTGATTCATGAATTAGGTCATGCTTTTGGTCTAAAACATCCCTTTTCTGAAACTCCTTTAAATTCAACACAGTTAAGTAACGCCTTAGACACAACACAATATACCATTATGTCTTATACAGATTATGAAGGCGCAGGTTATATTTTTGAAGCCGCAGAAGATGGGGGTTATTATTACAGCCCTATCAATCCAACCACTCCGATGCTATTGGATATACAAGCAATACAGTATATCTATGGTGAAAACAGCCAGTTTCATTTAGAAAATAATACCTATCAATTCAGTAATACCCACGGTGAATTAAAGACCATTTGGGATGCAGGTGGCATTGATACCTTTGATTTATCAAATCAAACGCTTGATATGAAAATCAATCTTAATGACGGTGTTTTTAGTTCATTAGGGGTGAAACAATTAGAGCCTAATGGTTCTTTACTCACTGCTACGGACAATATTGCTATCGCTTACAACACGGAAATAGAAAATGCTATTGGCGGTAAAGGTAACGATATTATTACAGGTAATGAACTACAAAATGAAATAACAGGGGGACAGGGCGATGACATCATTGATGGTGGTTTAGGTGTGGATACGGCGATCTATCTAGGAAATAAAAATCAATACACGCTTGAAGTAATAGGCGAGACCATTACCGTAAAAGACAATAGTAATCATAATGAAGGGTTAGATACGCTCTATAATATCGAAAACATTACCTTTAGCGATCAAACCATTACAACCAAGACTTTAAATATCACCGAAACCCCACCGACTAAATCAAGTGAAGTCATTACACAACCCGTTGAAGGTGATGAGAATCATATTAATTATTTTTTACTAGAGATCAGCGAACCATTGACAACGACTGTAAGTGTTCATTATAACACCCAAGATAATACTGCCATAGCCGGGCAGGATTATATCGCTACATCAGGCATCGCTACGATTGAAAAAGGTGAAACCAGTACTGTCATTGCGGTAGAGATTATCGCAGATACTATTAAAGAAAATGATGAAAGCTTTTTATTGGTTGTCACTGATCCAGAAAGGACTATATTTCCCTCTGATACGACACAAATAACAGCCACTCATACCATTATTGATGATGATATAAATACCCACAGCAATCGAAGCAATGATCTTATTGGTATTAGTCTGTTTGATAATGAGCTTAATACTATAGCTTAAGCGTAAGAAGTTTCAATTCCTGATGTCTCGTTCCGCTCCAAAAAATCATATACTATCGCATACAGACAGATTAGGTTGATTCGCTCTCCGTTAATATCTATGACTAGCACGTAACTGGAGTCCTGAAGGGGCGGTCACTCGACTACATACACATAGCAAAGCTAACTCCTCCGAGGCACAAGGTCTTCCCCATCACTGACAGAACATTATGTGCAGCATTTATGCCTGCACGAGAAACCTCCCCACTGATGTGATAAAACTTATCGCCTACCCATTTATTCCTAAAGAACAACAGGCACTTGAGTCCATTTGTGA
>WGBH01000073.1 GCA_015494435.1 Thiotrichaceae bacterium
CAATTGTATCGTGAAGACGCTATCTACTTAGAGCGTACTGCACCTTGGATTGAACGCGTTGGTTTGCAAAAAGTGAAAGATATATTAGAAGATGAAGAACAACGTAAAGTTCTTCATGCGCGCTTTTTAGAATCACAAAAATATGCTCAAATTGATCCTTGGAAAGCAGCCGCTGAAGGGGAAAATGCACATGAATTCCAGACTATCAAGGTCACAGAATAAGTCGCATTCTATACGCTCTGCTAAGCATGATTTGTAGGGTGGATAAGCAATAGCGCATCCACCAAAATCAACATATTACGGTGGATGCGTTACACTTAGGAACTTCCAAGTAATAAATACACCCGTATTACACAGATTTTTTGCTTGGAAGTTCCTTATCCATCCTACAGTTTAGATTTTACGAAGGTATTGTTTAAACAAACAAATATTAAATAACCAAACAGATTAGGTAAATCAAATGAATGCTTGGATACAAGTTGCCAAACTAGATGAAATCCCCGCACTCGGTGCAAGAACTATTGAAATCAACAATATCACCATAGCCGTCTTCCGCAATAGCATTAATCAAGTATTTGCACTAAAAGACGAATGCCCACATAAAAAAGGACCTTTATCACAAGGCATCGTACACGGCACAACCGTCACCTGCCCATTGCATAATTGGAAAATTCAATTAGACAGTGGAGAAGCCGTTGCACCCGATGAAGGTTGCACCAATGCCTTCGATACCAAGATTGAAGATGGCATGGTTTATATTAAAGCACGCCAATAACTTTGAATATACATAACATCCCCCATTGGAAATAAAAACATGAAAGCAAGCAATATGAGAACTCCAATTGATATTCCCGTTGAACGCTGTCCCGACGGTTATTTGAAAAACCCTCAAGAATGGAACGAAGAATTAGCAAAGCAACTCGCCTCTGAATGGAATGGCTTAATTTTTACTGAAGAACACCTGCCTATTTTACATTTTATCCGCGAACATCACGAAGAACACCAAACAACCCCCGATGTTCGTGAAGCAACTAATTATATTGCTAAAACAAAAGGTTTAGATAAAAAAACCGCAAAAAAATATTTATTTAAAATGTTCCCACATGGCTATATGCAACAAGGTTGTCAATTAGCAGGTATGCGTCGCCCCACAGCATGGTGTGTTGGGTAAAATATCTCTTGCTCCCATGCGCCACTTTTGCTGAACGGGTTTTGCAAACCAACCCGTTCATACGTTTTACCTAAACCTAAAAAAGCCCCACTATTTTGTATCATCTAAGAAGAATATTGTTATTGATACGAAGTGGGAGCTGGTGAAGTTGAGGGAAGTTGTTGAAACAAACCCATCAAAAAAAGAAATTAGTTCTACCAATAAAAAAACAAAAATTTCATTTATTGAGGTGTCATCCGTCAGCAATAATGGATAAGTATTTATTATGTATTTCTAATGCAAAATATCAGGAGTTAAAAATGAGTAATGCACTCTCAAAACAGAACTTTATGACCCAAGATGAATACTTAGAAGGTGAGCCACTTGCTGAAGAGAAACATGAGTATATTGATGGTGAAGTCTATGCAATGGCGGGAGCGGGTGATGCTCATACTAAAGTAACCTTAAATACTGCCTTACAATTTAAATCACACTTACGTGGCTCAGGTTGTAGTACCTATGTTTCGGATATAAAGGTAGGTATCAATAAGGGAGAGGCTTATTTCTACCCCGATGTTATGGTGACTTGTAAGCCTTCTGACCAACTTCCTGATTGTAATTATATTAAATACTCGCCAAAAATAATTGTAGAGGTATTATCACCTTCTACAGAGGCGAAAGATCGTGGGCGTAAATTTATTTTGTATCGCCAAATAATTAGCTTGGAGGAGTATATTCTTATTAATCCTCAAAAGTATTATTTAGAGCAGTATATCCGCCAAGATGATGATGAGTGGATATTACGTAGCTATACGGGAGAAGAGGCTAAGATACATTTTAAAAGTATTACTCTAACGTGCTCGATGCTTGATCTTTATGATGATATTGTCTTTAAAGTAAACGGCTTGTAGAAAACATTATCAATTCTTACGCTTTAAATTTTTGTTCTCTAGTTCCCATGCTCCACAGGCTGTGAAAGAAAGCCAAGATAAATTTTACATTTTCACTATGAATAAATAATTTATTAGTGAAGCTCTTAAATACTAAAAAATCCCAAATATTAGCTTTTCTACTTATATTTTATGTTTTGTCCTGTACAGAGGTTAATCTGATGACTTATTCGTCTTTGCTTTTCTTCTTTCTTTTATCCAACGCCAAATATAACCATCAGGTATATACTCTCCCGTTACAACATAACTTAAAGCATTGATATTATAACTAATATTATTCATATGGCGACGAGCACTTAACGTGCCACACATAAGAATTCTATCACCTTGATATAAGATACGGTTTTCCTCGGGTAAAATGACATTTCTTTTACCTCTTTTTAGAAAAAGTGGTACTGCTGAAATCATTTTTTCACGATTAACTGGGTCTCTTAATAAATCTTCGACAAGAATTTCTTGATCTTTCAACATACGGTATAATGCAGGGGCTTTATTAGGGAGTATTCTTACCTCCCAAAGTTCTAATGTATCTCGCTCGACAACACCAATCACTCTACTGACTAAGATGCTGGCACGCCTATCGTTAAAACGTGCAATAATACGCAAGAAATCACCCAGCAGTGGGGTGCGAATCAATGCAAATATTTTATTTGAAACAACTCGTCCACGTTGCATTAATAAATCTACATCAGCGGCGCGAAATACAGGATGGTTATGCTCCTCATTTTGTCTTGCAACACGAAATATATCAGACTTAAGTTCATTTGCCGTCATTAATATGGATAAATTATCAGCATCATTTTCTGTACCTGCAATAAGTCCAACCGCTGATTCAATATTTGCCTCTTTTAAAGTATTTGCTTCTGTGGCACGCCCTATCACGGTTCCTAAGGGCATATTGCGTTTATTTTTATCGGCATCAATAATTTGTAAATCTTCGCCTGCAGCACGAAGATGACGATACAGAGCTTCTCCAAATTTTCCAAAACCACAGATAATCCACATGCCATGATTGGGGAAAACGGGTTCTTTAATAGGATCTCCTGGAGCGGCTGTCATCCAGTCAAATAAAGTAGACAGGCTAGGAGAGTGTAATGCAAGAGCTAAATAGGAGGCGAAGATATCAAAAGGATTAATAACCTCATTCGCCCCAAAAGATAAAATATTGGCCTCTGCTTCAGGTGTTTCTGCACGAGAAATCAAGCGTACATTAGGATTGAGTAGATGCGCTATAATCGCCACAGTTAGATTAACGGTATCATTATTCGCCAAACTAATAATACCTGTACACCAAGGATGCTTTATACCTGCACTTTCCAATACTTCTGAATGCGAAGCATCTGCACAGAGCCATAAAGGCTGAACAATGAAATCAGTAATTTCAAGCTCATTAATACGATTTTGATCATAATCAATAATAACTGATAAGATACCTTCTTTAGCTAATGAACGCACCAGTTGAGTCCCTGTATCACCATAACCACAAACGAGATAAAAAGGCTCCCGTATACGAAGGACTGCACGACTAAATGCATTACGTTTTAATTGTTGGCGAAAAGCGGGATCTTGAAATGCCCCTAAAATAGAACCAATGGCATACAACCATGCAATCACGGTTGCATAGAGAGAAAGCAGTGTCCAATAGCGTTGTGCAGCAACAAAAGTGTAAGGAATCTCACCAAAACCAATCGTTGTTCCCATAAAACTAACAAAATAAAATGCCTCAAAAAAAGACATATAGTGAATTTGTCCTTGATTATCCACTCCAGGAATTAAAACAAACCCTGTCATTGAAATGGCATAAACAAGAATTAAAAAAATAAGAGGAGAGCGTAACCGTCGTAAAATAATGTAAATTAGATTAGGCATAGGTATTTGCTATTGAGGTTAGCGACGAACTGTAATTGTTTCTGCCACCAATAAAATAACGGAAGTGAAGTTTGCCACTAAAGCCCCGCCTGAAAGTGAAACAACGCTTGCTAATGACCCACCACTTAAAACATCATCAAAGACTTGTTCTACCATACCCCAAACAATCGCAGCGGCAATCAATTGAAGATCAGCAACCAAACTAGTGGCTAAAAATACTGCACCAATATGAGTGCGATCGCCAAATTTTAAGATCGTTGCGATTAAACTCACCACAATAGCTGCAAATAAGCTATAAGCATTGTGATGTTCTGGAAGATCAAAACTACCAACAAAAAAACCAAAATTAAGTGTTAGGGCTAAAACAATAAAAAAAGCAAAAAGGACTTTTTCAGAATTCATACTTTACCATCCATCTAAAAACTTCAAATAATCAATAGCCCAATTGCATAAGTAGGAGATCATAATAAATCTAACAAAATAAACGAGAAAAATATTAGATTTATTATGTCCTCTTATTTAAATTCAAAACTATATCTATTGCGGTTTGAAACTTTTTAATTAAGAAAATTGCTACTATAATAATGTCTAATTATACGTAACAAACTTTAAAAGATCACGCTTTAGGCAATGTTACTCCTTTTTGTCCTTGATATTTTCCACCCCGATCTTTGTAAGAAGTTTCACAAATTTGATCTGACTCAAAAAACAACATTTGTGCTACCCCCTCATTTGCATATATTTTCGCAGGCAATGATGAGGTATTTGAAAATTCCAATGTCACATGCCCTTCCCACTCAGGTTCTAACGGCGTAACATTCACAATAATACCGCAACGTGCATAGGTTGATTTACCTAAACAAATTGTTAATACACTGCGTGGAATTTTGAAATATTCCACTGTCCGAGCTAATGCAAAGGAATTAGGAGGGATAATACAAACATCAGATTTAACATCCACAAAACTATTTTCATCAAAAGCTTTAGGATCAACAATGGCTGAATTGATATTAGTAAAAATTTTAAACTCATTAGCACAACGCACATCATAGCCATAGCTTGATGTGCCATAAGAAATAACACGCTGCTGCTCTCTTTCACGCACTTGTTCCGCCTCAAACGGATGGATCATTGCGTGCTCTTGTGCCATTTTTTGAATCCAACGATCTGATTTAATACTCATACTTTACCTTTCATTAACGGCTAAGAGACGTTCCACCTGAACGACTAAAGGGCAAATTAAACCACGGGAAATGGATAGAACCCGCTAGATCATATTTAAGATCTCGACTACTGATTAAATTAGGTAATAAACTGATCATATTACTAAAACTAAAGATAATTGGAATCTCGACTCTCTTTGCCCCACCTGCTTGAATTATCACTTTTTGCTCTCGATTGCCATTAGCAACCTCTACTCCATTAAGACGTAATCCATAATCAAAGCCCGACAAAGGGATAGAAAAACCGTTTGGATTTTCAATTTTTAATAAAAAATTCGCTGAACCACCTGCTAAGGTCAATTTACCCATTTTGACCTTTTCAATAGAAACTTTTGGACGTTCAACTAAACCTTTAACACCATTAGACGAACATCCTATAAATAGCGTTATCAATGCAATGATTGCCATTATTTTTTTTATCATTTTAATCATATTTTTCCTTAATGAATAACACCGTATCGCTTACGATAAGCATCAATTTTTTCAATCAAATTTTTGTCATTAATACAGGTTTTTATATGTTCAATAACATCTTCTAGACTAATAATATTAATCACGTTTATATTATAACTTTTCTCAACCTCTTGTACCGCTGATTGTGTACTTTGCCCTCTTTCTTGGCGATCCAATGAAATAGTAATACCTGCTAATATTGCATTATTTTCTGCAACAATTTGTGCCGCTTCACGGCAAGCTGTCCCTGCGCTAATAACATCATCAACAATTAATACGCGCCCTTTTAAAGGCGCTCCAACGATATTGCCCCCTTCACCATGATTTTTGGATTCTTTACGATTATAAGCATAAGTATAGTCAATCCCATGTTTTTCATACAAGGTAGCGGCAATAATGGAAACCAGCGGAATACCTTTATAGGCAGGACCAAAAAGCATATCAAATTTAACCCCTGAATCAACGATAGCCTGTGCATAAAAGTCACCTAATCGTGCTAATGCAGAGCCTGTTTGAAACAATCCAAAATTAAAAAAATAGGGGCTAAGTCGTCCTGACTTTAAGATGAATTCACCAAAACGCAACACATTATTCTCAATGGCAAAGTTTAGAAATTCTTGTTGATAAGGCTTCATAGGGTTTAAAACTCATTAAATTAAATAGCATTTTATCGGAGTAAGGA
>WGBH01000074.1 GCA_015494435.1 Thiotrichaceae bacterium
GTATGAACGGGTTTACAAAACCCGTCCAGCCTACGAAAAATACGTAAAATCTGTCCAGCCTGTATTAATGACTAATACAATAGAAAATCTTTACTTTCTTGCTGCCACTTAGCTTCATCTTTGGTGGCTAATTGCTCTAAATCATTGGGGGTGCTGTTGCTATCATCTACCCATTCCCGCAATAGAGTTGAGCCGTTAATAACATCAATCGCTAATTTGCCAAATTCATATTCATAGGGAAAATCACGCCATAGGGGGTAGTCAGTTTGTAAATTGCGAATGGCTTTAAAGGCGAGTGCTTGTAAGCGCCACGGTTTAAAGGCTTGATGATCGTAATGGCTATCTTCCACGTAAATTTGCACGCCTGAACAAAGCTTACCTTGATGCTTATGAAAGGTCGGTTCAAACCATATTTCACCTAAACGACAACCTTGCAACCACTGTGGCGCTAAGCGGTGCATTTCCTTAATGATTTTAATTGCATTAATATCAGGCGCACCAAATAATTCCAAAGGACGCGTTGTGCCACGACCTTCTGAGAGCGTTGTTCCTTCTAACATCACTGTTCCTGCATAACAACGTGCCATCCATAGATTAGGTGCATTGGGGCTAGGGTTAATCCATGTACGCTCACCCAACGGCCAACCGTACCCCGTAGCAGAATCAGGGTGCCAATCTTTCATGGTGATCACTTTACATTCTAAATCCAGTTTTAATGTTGCGATAAACCAATTTGCCATTTCTCCCATGATTAAACCATGACGCATGGGCATTGCCCCTGCCCCAACAAAACTTTCCCAGCCTTGTTGTAATAATAAGCCTTCGATAGGACGACCGACAGGATTAGGACGATCTAAAATCCAAACGGATTTGGCATGTTTTGCTGCCGCTTCTAACATATAACGAAGGGTGGTAATAAAGGTATAAATACGACAGCCTAAATCTTGTAAATCAATCAGTAATACATCAAAACTCGCCATCATTGCATCGCTTGGGCGACGCTCTTCACCATAAAGGCTAAAAACGGGAATATGATGACGCGGATCAATATAATCAGAGGACTCCATCATATTATCTTGCTTATCACCACGTAAGCCATGTTGAGGGCCAAAAGCAGCACTAAGATTGATATCATCCAGCTTTGCTAAGGCATCCAATGAATGCACAAGATCCTTTGTCACCGAAGCGGGATGGGCTAAAAGTGCAATGCGTTTATTCTTCAACGGTGTGCGTAAAATCCTTTCTTCAATTAAACGATCAAGACCTGTTTTCATGTTTTTTATATTCCTACCAATAAAACTCATTCTCTTAATCCTTTAGAATCTTAGAGTGATTTTTTGAAAACAAGCACATACGTTCCAGCTTCTGTTTTAGGCTTTCCAAAACTTGCATAAACGCGTTGATGCTCTAATAACTCTAAACCTGAGCTTTGTGCGAGTGAAAAAAAGTTTTCTACTGATGTTTTAGGTTCAATTTTGCCGTCTATTCCAGCGAGTAAAGCGTCTAGTTCAAGATTTAATAAATGATAATAAGCTCGTATCACTTTATTGCTAACAATATTGGCTTTATGTGCCTGTATTTTTTCCTTCAGAAGTTTTAAATGTGTAATAGCTTCATCTACCGAAGCGGTTATTGCCATAAAAGCAATGGTGGGGAGCGCTTGTATATAGGGTTTAAGGGAACGATATTCATTTGGTGGAAAATCACTGAAATTATCTCGTGAAATAATGCCCACCACATCTAGCATATAAGTAATATAATGGCTGATTAATGCTTGCTTCCTTTCTTTCTCTGAGTTGAATGACGCAATAAATTCATCTGCAATGATTAAAATCCCATCCTCTTCAAGTAATGAATAGGCTTCTTGTAAAAAATAGGCAGTATTTAAAGAGTGAGATTCACCTGTGAAGGTAATAATTGGGTATTTTAGCGTTTCTTCATGCTCTAAAGAATTATCGCTATGCAAATTGATGTTTAACTGTTTTGTATTTTTTTGTAAAGAAGAAACATTCGTGGAGCTTGCTTCTAATGCTGTAATAGCTAACTCTGGAATAAGATCTAATAACATTAATAATGATAACTCTGCCCCTGTTCCCATCTCTAAAATATGCCTATTTTCATTGCCATATTTAAGTAGCATTTCGCCTGTGGTTAATATTTGTCGCGCATAACCGGGGTGCAATAATTGGTAGGCATGATGTGTTTTAATAGGCTCTTTAGTTTCCAGCCTATCTTGTCGCTCGATAAAACGATTCATTTGATCAGGGAGTGTTGGTATACCCTGTATTGAAAGTACTTCTGCTGCAAGTGTTGCGTAAAGTAAATTTTCATTACTCGTAAAGGTCTTTAAAGCGCCTATTTGACTCTTATTTAAATTAATATTATTCGCATTTGCATAAGCAATAATTTTATTTTTTTGCTGATCAATTATTGATGATGTTGTTGTACTGCTAGATAAGGTATAAGTACAGCCTCTACTTTTAGGGAAAATATACAAGCATAGCTGTTCTTTTTCAGGGCTGAAATAAAGAGTAATCGCTGTTTTGTAATTTAGATCACGTTTATTAAACAGTCTTGCCTCTATATTACGTGCAATAATTTCAGGCTCTGCCCCTGTCCGAATCACTAGACGAAAAACAGGTAAACCAGTGGCTACCTCAACCGAATGACGGTCTATTAAATTAAGTAAATCATCCCATTCATTTTGTGTAGTTGGAACAGATTTAACAATTGTATAGTCACTGATAAGTTGATGCTCTTTAGGGTACTGCATGGTAACAAGAGCAGAAACATTATCGGTTGGTGCAGAATAAATATGCTGGCAATCTGCTTTAAAATGATAATGCTCTCCTGGCCCTAATAATTTAGGGTTACTTAAAGACCCTGCTAATAAATGACCACTTAATACTGTGATTTGTTCTTCAACCCCCGCAGGGTGAGGTAATGCTTCACGATGACTATTAGCCTTAATCATCATATGATAGGCTTCCATTCTCAAATCAGTATTAGTTTGATCAATTAATTGAACAGAAACACCATCGGTCTCAAATTGTCGTCTATTAATTTGAGGCTCAGTATTAATAAGATCGTTAAAGGGTACTTCTAGCGCATCAGCAATACTCCACAAGGTAGAGATAGTTGGATTACCATTACCATCTTCAAGCACAGAAAGCGTTCCTTTTGAAACGCCAGATCGTTCTGCAAGCCCTGACATGGTGAGTTCACGCCTTTTTCTAAGGATTTCCAATCGTTTTGCAACGATTGATTGCAGAATTTTATTTGAAATCATTATTTTTTATCTTCCTTGCATTATATTCTATAGCCAATACTTTTATACTAAATGTTGCTTTACTTTTGATCAATATATTATTTATAAC
>WGBH01000075.1 GCA_015494435.1 Thiotrichaceae bacterium
GCCTCTCAATATGATTTGAAGAAATGGGAAGAGGATAATATCCCTTACACGATACGAAAAAGACGACAAGCACTCTTGAATATTAATAAAAATGAAATCCAAAAAGCGGGGAAATTTAATGTAAATTAGGGAGGGGGTTCGACAGCCTAGTATAAAACTCGATGCTCCATCATTTTAAAATCACATGGGAATTGCTTCTAAGGGCAAGTGTGATAACAATTTTAAAACAGTATGGAATCACAGAAGGAGCTCTTGTTCTGGATGAATCTGACCGAGCGCGTTCTAAACGAACCCGCTTTATTTTTGTCAATCTTTAGTTAATGGATATTTGACAAGTCGAACAATGATTGACTTATAACTTGGCATTTTACTGCGTTGATCCGTTGTTTTGGCAATGAGGACATTTGCTTCGGGGAAATAGGTCATTACATTCCCTGTGGGGATAGCATAACTGCGAACATTTAGGTTTTGCATACGACCTGTCTCATTTTCTAAGCTTACTTTATCATTTTCAATGAGTCCTTCGCGTTTCATATCATCAGTATTCATTAGGACGATCCAGCGTTGTTGTTGATCACGGTATAGGTCTTCTTGTTCATAAATAATAGTGTTAAATTGACCTTCACTGCGGACAGAACTCATGCGGTAAAGCGATGTTTCACGACGTTTTCTTTTTGCATAATGGTGTGCGTACTCTGGCATAGGGTGAGTATGGAAAATAGCTGTACCCTGTAGAGTGGCAAATTGCGGTGAATGAAAAGTTCGTCCTTCAATTTGAAATTCCTCACGGGATTGATCTGCTTTTTGTAAAATAGAAAAACCAGGGATGCTTTTGGCAATGGCTTCACGAATGGTTTTATGTTTGGAAAAAATAGAAAAATCAAAAATATCAGTAGAAATTAGATGCTTGGCAAGGTGAGAAATCCACTCGACTTCTGAAGGGAGATTAGGAAAACGATCAATTCCCCCATCGCTAATACGGACATAGTTGAACATGGATTCTTGAGTGGTAGCTTGCTTTTCTTCATCGCGCACAGTCACGGGTAAAATAAGAACTTCGTCGGTTACACCATGCACATGCCCTTGATTTAACGTGGGGTTGAGGTATACCTTAAAGGGGATACGTTCTAATGCTTGTTCTGTAAAGACGGGATCAGGGCTTGCTGCAAATAAATTACCGCCGAGAATAAAGGCAATATCCATATTGCCATCCTGTGCTGCTTGCAAGCAGCCTATAGTATCCAGCCCTTTATGCTTAGGTAGAGTGATTCCAATATATTGTTCAATATTTTGCAATACGGCATCTTTTAATGCAGGTGTAACCCCCATTGATCCAACACCTTGAACATTACTATGCCCGCGCAAGGGTAAAAGTCCAGCACCTTTTTGTCCAACCATGCCACGTAATAAAGCAAGATTAATAATTGATTCCACATTATCAACACCATGCAGATGTTGTGTCACCCCCATTCCCCATGCGAAGACCACTTTTTTTGCATTAGTATAATATTGTGCAACCTGCTCCAGCGTGGTTTGTTCAATACCAGAGAGCGCGGTAATGTCTTGCCATGTTGTTTTTTCAATATCAGCGATGTAATCCGCGAATCCTTCAGTATACTGGTCAATAAAGGTTTTATTTTGTCCATTTTTGGCTATACATGCCTTGGCAATCCCTTTTAAAACCGCAATATCTGTGCCGATATGTGGTTGTAAATAAAGTGAGGCAACTTTTGACCCGCCTTTTATCATAGAACGCCAGTCACTTGGTAAAGTAAATTCAACCAAGCCTTTTTCTTTGGCAGGATTAATAATAATGACATGACCACCGCGTCGTCGGCAAGCAACGAGTTCTTTTACAAAGCGGGGATGATTTGATGCTGGATTCGCTCCTATAACAAAGATCATATCACTGCACTTAAGATCCCGTAATTGCAAGGTTGCTGTGCCACTGCCAATACTATTTGTCAACCCAACACCTGAGGCTTGATGACAATAATAAGAGCAATTATTGATGTGGTTTGTCCCCCAAGCACGAGCAAATAATTGCAATAAAAAAGCGGCTTCATTGGATGAACGTCCCGAACTATAAAAAAAGCTACGTTGTGGATTCGTTTGCTTAAAACGTTGTGTCATTTTATCCAATGCCATCTCAGCAGTAATGACACGATAATGTGTGTCGCCCTTTTGTTTATAAAGCGGTACAGTTAAGCGACCTAGTTGTTCTAATTGTTGAGGTGATAATGCACGTAATTTGGCAATGCTTTTTTCTTTAAATAGAGATAAGGGAATAGCCGCTTGTAAATCCGTTAATTGCGTTTGTAAATTTTTTTTACAAAATTCGGCGAATTGTTTGTTTTCGTTACGTGTGCCTCCATTTTGTCCTCCTGTACCAAAAGCACAACTCTTACAGGTATTTTTAGCATACAAGGATTGTAAAGAAGCACTTATGCCGACTTTGCGCGCAACACGAAGTGAATACTGTAAGGCTTGAAAGCCACCTGCTTTTTTTGTCATTATTAATACCTGTAAGGAGAAAGGAATACCTTTGCCAAATTTAAATTGTAAGGTGGATAAGTGTAATACATCCACCGCAACACCTTGATTTTGATGGATGCGCTATCGCTTATCCACCCTACAAAGCTACAAAGCATGATTGGTGAAGGTATTAAGACAGGGGATAATGATAAAAGTATTAGCCTAGCGGAGTTTTTAATCCCTTAAAACCTACGAACAGCGAAAACTCTTTTTAATAATTCCATTATCATCCACAGAATTTAGTACAACCGTATACCCCCATAAACGATGTAAATGCTTAACGACTTCACTAGCTGTGTCGCTAAGTGGTTTTCTATCATGCATTATATGTTGTAGTGTTAGTCTTCTGTCACCTTTTAGATCAACGTCATAAACTTGAATATCAGGTTCTCTATAGCCTAAATTATATTGTTGCGCTAGGTGTTCTCTGATTTTTTGATAGCCTCGTTTATTATGAATGGCATTAATGCCAATAGTATCGGCAGTATCATCGTCTTCAACTAAAAACAGATGAAAGTCACGTATAATTTTAGGCGATAGAAATTGCAAAATAAAACTTTCATCACGGTAATTTTTCATTGCGTCATGCAAAGTATCTAGCCAGTTAGAACCTGCTATATCAGGAAACCATTCCTTATCCTCCTCGGTTGGATTCTCACAGATGCGACGAATATCTTGCATCATAGCAAAGCCTAAAGCATAAGGGTTGATGCCAGAAAAATATGGACTATCAAAGTCAGGTTGAGCCACAACGCTGGTATGCGATGCTAAAAATTCAAGCATAAAGCCATCAGTGACTAAGCCTTCATCATAGAGTTGATGTAAAAGCGTATAATGCCAAAAGGTCGCCCAGCCTTCATTCATTACTTGAGTTTGTTTTTGGGGATAGAAATATTGTGAAATTTTACGCACAATTCGCACAATTTCACGTTGCCAAGTTTGTAAATGTGGTGCATTTTTCTCAATAAAATAGAGTAAATTTTCTTCTGCTTCGGCAGGAAAACGAGGTTCTTCAATGCTGGATTGATTTTGTTGCTGTGCGGGTAGAGTGCGCCAAATATCATTAATATGTTGTTGTATATAGTTTTCTCGTTCTTGCTGATATTTTTGCTCTTGTATCGCAGAGACCGGGTTAGGGCGTTTATAGCGATCTACACCGTAATTAGACAGCGAATGACAGGAATCTAAAAGTTTTTCTACTTCTTCAACTCCGTGACGTTCCTCACATTGAGCAATATAAGTTCGAGCAAATTGTAAATAATCAATAATACCTTCTGCATCTGTCCATGTTTTAAATAGATAATTGCCTTTAAAAAAAGAATTGTGTCCATAACAGGCATGTGCAATCACTAAAGCCTGCATGGTCATGGTGTTTTCTTCCATTAAATAGGAAATACAGGGGCTGGAGTTAATTACAATCTCATAAGCAAGTCCCATGCGTCCGCGTTGGTAATTTTGCTCAGTGGAAAGAAAGCTTTTGCCAAATGACCAATGATTATAATTAATTGGCATCCCAACCGAGGAGTAGGCATCCATCATTTGGTCTGAGCGAATGACTTCAATTTGATTGGGGTAGGTGTCTAGTTTGAATTTATCTTTGGCAATGCGTGCTATTTCTCTATCATAGATTTCTAATAGTTCAAATGTCCATTCGGATTGAGTCGATAAGGGTTGTCGTTTAATACTTTTTTTAAGACTCATGATTGGCTCTCTTTTTAAACAATTCGCGAAAAACGGGATAAATATCAGCATTATCCTCAACTCGGCTAGTGGCAAAATTATTGCTAAAATCTTTTTGTATATTTTGGTATAAATGCCAGAGTTCTTGTGGTTGCTGACCACCGATTTCAATATAAGTAAAATACTGAACAAAAGGTAAGATTTTTTGGGTCATTAGTTGATGACATTTTACCTGATCATTTGGCCAATTATCTCCATCAGAAGCTTGTGCAGTATAGATATTCCATTGTTCTGGAGGGTAGCGTTCTTCAATGATTTCGCTAATCATTTCTAAAGCACTAGAGACCACCGTTCCACCTGTTTCACGGTCATAGAAAAAAGTCTCTTCATCGACCTCACTCGCCTGTGTATGGTGGCGAATAAAGACCACATCAATTTTCCCATAATTACGTTGTAAGAAAATGTAGAGTAGGAAAAAGAACCGTTTTGCTGTATTTTTAATGTCCTGTGTCATGGAACCAGAGACATCCATAATACAAAACATCACCGCTTGGGGGGATGGTTTGGGGATTTTTACTTTTAGATTATATTTTAAATCAAAGTCATCAATAAAGGGCAGGGCGTTGAGCTGTTTAGTCAGCAACGCAATTTCTTCTTCAATCTCCATTTTTTGTTGCTGTTGGGTATCAGAAAGTGGTTCGATTAAAGATTCAAGCTGTAGGCGTAATGCGCGTCTTTTTTTGCGTTTTTTACCACCTAAAGCAATCCGCCGAGCCTGAGCGCTACGCATGGTGCGTACTAGATTCATTTGATTAGGATTGCCAACTTCACTAATGCCTGCTTGATGATAACTAAAACTATCGCTACTGCTTAATTGGCGCTTAATCATATTCGGCAGAGCTAGGTCTTCAAACATAAACTCTAGGAATTCACTTTGTGAGATTTGAAATACAAAATCATCCATTCCTTCACCAGAATCACTGGCTTGTCCTTCACCTGAGCCGCCACCCTCTCCACCTTCGGGGCGAGGAAGCCGATCCCCTTCTGCAAATTCTTTATTACCAGGATGAACAATGGTACGACGACCCCCTGAGCCGTGCCCAAAGATAGGTTCAGAAATATCTTTTTTAGGAATGGTGATGGATTCACCCTGTTCCATCTCTTTAATATTACGTTGATTAACCGCATCGGATACTGATTTACGAATTTGTTTGCGATAACGTTTCAGAAACCGTTGTCGATTAACGGTACTTTTATTTTTACTGTTTAAACGACGGTCAATAATATATGACATATCTCACCTCCTTGCTTGAATCTAAATAGGGCGTAAATATTGAAGTGAATGATTGAGTGAGCTTATTTTTATGAACTTAATAAGCCAACCCAAGCTACAATATATTGATCATGAATTACTGTGATTTACGCACTCGCAAATACCATTCTGCTAATAAACGTACTTGTTTTTCGGTATAACCTCGCTCCATCATCCGTGACACAAAATTATCATGTTTACGTTGTTCATTACTGGATGATTTGGCACTGAATGAAATAACAGGTAACAGTTCTTCGGTACTAGAGAACATTTTCTTTTCAATCACTCGGCGTAGTTTTTCATAACTAGTCCAAGAAGGATTCTGACCTTGATGATTAGCACGGCTACGTAGTACAAAATTAACCACTTCGTGACGGAAATCCTTAGGATTACTAATCCCAGCGGCTTTCTCAATTTTTTCAAGATCCGCATTTAAAGCACTACGATTGAGTAATTCTCCTGTTTCAGGATCACGGAATTCTTGATCTTGAATCCAAAAATCAGCATAAGTCACATAACGATCAAATAAGTTTTGACCGTATTCAGAATAGGACTCAAGATAGGCGGTTTGAATTTCTTTACCAATAAAGTCAACATAACGTGGTGAAAGATATTCTTTAATATAGCCAATATAACGATCTTGAACCTCTTTTTGAAACTGTTCACGTTCAATTTGTTGTTCTAATACATACATTAAATGCACTGGGTTAGCTGCAATTTCTGAAGAATCA
>WGBH01000076.1 GCA_015494435.1 Thiotrichaceae bacterium
TTCTATTGGTGTTATATTAGGATGGTGGCTGAATAAATTAAAAGTAAAACAAGCAATTGCAGATGCAACTCCGACCATCGATGCTACTCAAAGGGAACAATTAGCACTAAAAAGCCAATTGAATAAATGTTTGGATGAAAGTGCTATGCTTCGCAGAGATTTAAAAATGGCTAAAGAAAACCTCAGTAAGCTAAAAAATAGTAAAGAAGTGAATAAAGATCAAACTGAAAATAATAATTTAGCAGAAAAATATAATGTTCTTATGGATGATTTACAAATTCGAGATGATATGATTTTATCGTTATGTGAGGAAATAAAACAATTAAAAGGGGATAAAAACCACCCTAAATGCTAGTATGATCGATCAAGCTATAGATTATACTTATTGCTAAACCAAGGGGTGTCATGAAAATAAGAGATTCTTTAGAGTATCTAGAAAATGATTCTCAACATTCGATTCTAAGTGCAGATATTAAATTAATGGGTGATTTATTTTTTTCTGGTACATTGTATGTTTTTGGTTCAATCACAGGAAATATTATCTCCACTAAAGACTCGAATAGTTATTTGATATTAGAACAGGGCAGTCAAGTTGGTGGAGAAATTCGGGCAAGCAATATCGCTATTTCTTCTCAAGTTTCTGGAAATATCTTTGCCTTTAATCGTTTAAGTTTAAAAAAGACAGCGGTTATTCAAGGTGATATTCATTATAACGAATTGGAGATGGAGGAAGGAGCAACTATTAATGGCAATTTATCTGCCATAGAAGATAATAAGTCCATAATGCTTACATGAATAATAACGCCAATCGAACCATTCGTAGTTTTGTCCTTCGTCAAGGTCGGCTTACAAAAGCTCAGCAGTATGCATTAAAATACCTTTGGCCACTTTATGGAATTGATCTTGATAAAATAAAGGATGAAATAGACTTTCAGCTCTTATTTAATCGCAATGCACCGATTACGCTTGAAATAGGCTTTGGTAATGGTGATTCTCTCGCTGAGATGGCAAAGGCTGCACCTGAACGTGATTTTCTTGGTATAGAAGTACATCGACCTGGTGTAGGGCGTCTGCTCTACCTTATTCAAAAATATGAATTGAATAATTTGCGTGTTATACATAACGATGCGGTGGAAGTACTAAAACAATCTATTCCACAGCATTCTATTGATAGATTTCAGTTGTTTTTTCCTGATCCTTGGCATAAGAAAAAACATAATAAACGCAGAATTGTTCAGCCTGAGTTTGTA
This sequence comes from Thiotrichaceae bacterium, assembly GCA_015494435.1. Classification (GTDB taxonomy): domain Bacteria; phylum Pseudomonadota; class Gammaproteobacteria; order Thiotrichales; family Thiotrichaceae; genus JAGLBW01. Next base: position 1,251 of record WGBH01000076.1, read on the forward strand.
CAGCAGGTACATTCTCTACTAAAAACGGACGGTATTTTTCATCTTGCAACGGATTGGAAAGACTATGCACAGCATATGAGTACCGTGATGGAAGCCAGTGAGAATTTTAATAGCATTTCAGACTCTCCCTTTTCGCCCAGACCTAATGAGCGTCCTTTGACTAAATTTGAAAATAGAGGCTTGAAGCTAGGGCATGGAGTCTGGGATTTACTTTATAAGGCAATTTAGTGTGTATTGCTTGAAACTCTTTCTTAGCGTTCGTAATATTGCAAAGCAGTGTTCGCATCTTTATCAATCTGCTGTTTTAATGCGTCAAAACTTTTGAAGTATTGCTCGGGGCGTAAAAACTTATCTAACTGTATGCACACATATTTCCCATAAGCATTATCGTTATAATCAAAGACATAGGTTTCTAATCGAACCTCTTTGCCTGCAACTGTAGGATTTTTACCTAAGCTTGCAACTCCTGTTAATGTTTTATCTGCAAGACCTGTAATACGCACTGCATAAACACCATGAGCAGGCGCAATAGTATCAGGCATGCGTAAATTTAAGGTAGGAAAGCCAATCATTCTGCCACGTTTATTACCATGTCGAACTCTCCCCGATAACTGATAAGGGCTGCCCAATAATTGATTGCTTGCCTTTATATTGCCTGTTGCTAAATATTCACGAATACGGCTACTGCTAATGCGCTTATCATCATTATAACAAGTAGGAGTATCACGAACGACCATTCCAGCCTTATTCCCCATTGATTGCAATAATTGAAAATCTCCTTTACGCTGTTTGCCAAAACGAAAATCATCACCAACAACGAGATAATGTACTTTGAGTTGCTTTAGTAAAACCTGTTGCACAAAATCCTTCGCATCCATATTGGCTAATTGTTGATTAAAGCGTAAATTCATAGAGTAATTGACACCCAGTTGTTTTAATAAACGTATTTTGTCACGCAAAGGGTAAATGCGTTTAGGGGGGGAGGATCTAAAAAATTCACTGGGTAAAGGCTCAAAGCTGATAATAGTACTCGGTAACTTTAATTCATTTGATTTTTGTATAAGATGTGTCAATAATTTTTGATGCCCAAGATGTAAACCATCGAAATTGCCAATACTTGCGACACAGCCATTGATAAATTTATTTGAGTTTGCAGCGTTATGTAATAGTCCACGAATTAATTTCATTATTCCAAATCCTTGAAATTATGTTGTCTCAAGGCTTCATAAACCATAATAGCAACGGTATTGGATAAGTTTAAACTGCGTCTATTGGGTATCATGGGAATTCTCAATTTATGTTTATTATCTAATAAGGTTAGAATATCTTCAGGCAAACCGCGTGTTTCAGGACCAAACAGTAAAATATCATTGGGTGTAAAAGATGCCTTTGTATATGAAATAGAACCTTTAGTGGTTAGAGCATAAATGGTTGCACCTTTGATACTAGTCAAAAAAGCAGAGAAATTTTGATGCTCTTTAACAATGGCTAAATCTCGATAATCCATGCCTGCACGGCGTAGTTTTTTCTCATCAAGATCAAATCCTAAGGGGTGAATAAGGTGTAAAGTACAGCCTGTATTGGCGCAAAGGCGCATAATATTTCCTGTATTAGGGGGTATTTCTGGTTCGTAAAGTGCGATATGAAACATATAAATTGTGAAAAAATATTAAATAATAATCTTGAAATTTAAGCAGATTCATTAATTTAAAGCATTTTATTTTTGATTAAAGAGCTTGGACTATACAATAAATGTTCACTCGTATGAAGCGAGGTCAATAAAGAGCTATTTATTTATAAAAAAATACTGCTAACTACTTGACAAAGCCTAGCTAAAACGATTTAATGCGCACCTCCCTCAAGGCCCGATAGCTCAGTCGGTAGAGCAGAGGACTGAAAATCCTCGTGTCGGTGGTTCGATTCCACCTCGGGCCACCATCTTATCTATATCATTCAATAATTTATCAAACCGCACAATGACGGGTCTAATTGTTTTCGTCTATGTCTGTTTGCTTGTCATTCGAAAAGTTAAAATGAATTTTTTATTCCTGATAAGTAAATTAAATTATCAATTTCTCAAATTTTGACTAGATTATAGAAGGTCATATTTTTTGTACAAAAAATATCATCAATATCGATCTTTTCACCTACATCATCAAATAAAATATCTATTGTCCAGCATCACTAGGACTATTTTTTATTAAGGAGAAATTTTGTTAAATAAAACGGTTATGGGGTGGCGCGAATGGGTTGCGTTACCTGATTTGAATCTTCTTGCAGTTAAGGCAAAAATAGATACAGGCGCAAGGACATCTGCTTTGCATGCTTTTAAGGTAAAGCGAGTTTATCGGGCTGAGTGCGATACGGTACAGTTTTTTTTACATCCCATCCAACGCAATCGTGACGTGATACTAAAATGTGAAGCACCTTTATTGGATGAGCGGGCTGTTTGTAATTCAGGAGGGCATTGGGAAAAACGTTATGTTATCCAAAGTCATCTTGCGCTAGGGCAAAGAAAATTACCAATAGAAATCACCTTGGCAGATCGTGACAATATGCGTTTTAGAATGTTGATCGGTAGGCAGGCATTACAACAATATGAAAATTTACTCATTGATCCTTCTCGATCTTATCTAGCAGGCTTAAATGATATGACGGAAAAAGAACAAATAAAAATATTCCGTAGACAGAAGAAAGGAATAATATCTGTTGTTTAACGCTTATTAAAATAAACGTCCTTACATTCAATCCAATTTCATCATTGTATAAGGAGATATATTATGAAAATTGCGATCCTTTCTCGAAATAAAAAACTTTATTCAACACAACGACTTATTGAAGCAGTAAAGATTCGTGGACATCAACCCGTAGTGGTTGATTTTTTACGTTGTTATATGAATATTGCATCCCATAAGCCAACCATTCATTTTCACGGTAAGGAATTAAGTAATATTGATGCAGTTATACCCCGTATTGGTTCTTCTGTTAGTTTTTATGGGGCAGCAGTTGTGCGTCAATTTGAGATGATGGGTATTCTTTCTTTGGTTAAATCAGTCGGTATTACGCGAGCACAAGATAAGTTACATTCTTTGCAAATGCTGTCATGCAAAGGCATTGGCTTGCCTATTACGGGGTTTGCAAATCGCCCTGATGAAATAGAGGATTTAATTCGTATGGTCGGTGGCGCACCGTTAGTCATAAAACTGCTCTCTGGTACGCAAGGTATTGGGGTAGTATTAGCTGAGACAAAACAGGCGGCTAGTAGCGTTATTGAAGCTTTTATGGGATTAAAAGCGAATATCCTTGTGCAAGAATATATTAAGGAAGCAAAAGGTGCCGACATCCGTTGTTTTGTTATTGGCAACAAAGTGGTAGCGGCAATGGAGCGTAAAGCAAAATCAGGTGAGTTTCGTTCTAATTTACATCGTGGAGGTTCTTCGCGATTAATTAAGATAACACCAGAGGAGCGTTCTACTGCGATAAGGTCTGCAAAAATATTAGGATTAAGTGTTGCAGGAGTGGATATTTTACGTGCTAATCATGGACCTGTGGTGATGGAGGTTAATTCTTCTCCAGGGTTAGAAGGCATTGAAAAAGCGACAGGAAAAGACGTGGCAGGAATGATTATTGATTTTCTTGAAAAAACAGCAGAACTGAAAGGTAAAAAAACAGTCAGAGAAAATACAAGTTAATTAAGTTAATAAATAAATTTTAGTTTCAAATGAATAATATCAAATTCTCTTGAAACGAAAAAATAACAAAAGGGTATATCATGGGGAATATAATAACTATTGGTGGTATTGAAGTAAAAGCAGGAGAACGTCGCTCTATTGATATTGCATTACCACCGCTTTATACACACACGTCTGTTTCTATGCCAGTGCATGTCATTAACGGTAAAAAACCAGGTCCTATCTTATTTGTCAGTGCGGCGGTACATGGTGATGAAATTAATGGGGTTGAGATTATTCGTCGTCTTATCAATGCCGAGAAAGAAGAGCTTGAGAATATGAATGGTACGCTGATTGCTGTTCCAGTGGTTAATGTCTATGGCTTCATTTCACAGTCACGTTATCTGCCCGATAGACGTGATCTTAATCGCTCTTTTCCTGGTTCTGAAAAAGGCTCTATGGCCGCACGTTTAGCCAATGTCTTTATTGAGGAGATTGCATCAAAATGCACGCATGGTATTGATTTGCACACAGCCGCCATTAATAGAGAAAATTTACCTCAAATACGTGCCGCACTTCACGATGGTCCTAATGAAGGGGCTGAAATTCAAAATATGGCCTGTGCTTTTCATGCGCCTGTTGTGATCAACTCCAGCAAGTTGCAAAAGGGAACGATGCGTAAAGCCATCTCAGACTTGGGTATTCCTATTTTATTATACGAAGCAGGTGAAGCGTTACGTTTTAATGAGGTTGCGATTCGAGCAGGGGTAAAAGGGGTTGTTAATGTGATGCGACGTTTGAATATGCTTCCTGATGGTGAATATTGTGATATCTATAATAAACCACTCGTTGCCAACTCAAGCTCATGGATTAGAGCGTCTCAAAGTGGTATTTTACGTAGCTTATTGCCCTTAGGTGATCAGGTTAATAAGGGGGATTTACTAGGTATTGTAAGTGATCCTTTTGGGGAATCTGAAGAGCATATTTTTGCATCAAGAAGTGGTATTGTGATTGGAAAATCGAATTTACCTTTAGTGTATGAAGGGGAGGCTTTATTCCATATTGCACATTTTGACAGTCCTGATGATATTGCCGATGCAGTTGGGGCTTTTCAGGAGACTCATACTGCACCTAGAGAAAGATAAGGGGTGGGTAACTATTTTACAAGCTACACAAAAAGAGCGAAAAAGAAACATCTTTTAGCTCTTGTGTCCCACGCTCTGCTAAACTATCTACCTTAACAAAACGTATTGAAAAACGTTGTTTTCCTGCGCTAACCTCAGGATAACACGTTATATTTTCGGCTAATTTAATGCGTAATAACTGATAGTCACGACTAGGATTTAAGCCTGCCTGAAAAAAGCCATCTTCGGCAATCAGCTCTTCACTCTCACGGCTTTCACGTATCAGTTGTAATACAATTTTAATCGCATCATATGCCATTGAATAAGGTTCTACCCATTCTTTTAGATCCTCAACGCGTTTTTCTTCTGTTTGATGCATCCAAAAATTAAATAAAGGCACATCAAAGCCATTCATACTACCTGCAATACCTGCACGTTGTCTCAATAGATTCAAAAAAGCATGGCGTTTTAAATGTTGTCCTAATTGTCCTCTAAAACTATAAATTTGCTTACCTTTTTCCTTGAGACGATTCAATATCTTCTGTAAACGCTCTGCGTCGCCGCCCTCTAATTCGGAGAGACGGCGTACCGCTTGACTTTGCCAATCAAGCACATTGAGTAAGGCATTTTTTACATCCAAACGAGAAGATAAATTATATAATTCCAACAATACCATAACAGCCGCCTGACAATTTTCAGGTGTGGGACTCTCAAGATGGAGTTGAAAGCGTTTAATTAAATATTCTAAACGCAAAAAAAGTCGAATTTTTTCGTTAAGTGGTTGCTCATAAACAGCCATCACAGCTTTCCTTAATGTTTGTAAGATATTGGATCATATACTAAAAATACCCGAAGTGTAGCAGATAGACGATGATATAAATGTAGAACAACAGAATCTAGGTGCTTATCCGAGAATTAAAAATCATTGTTTTTGAATAAAATCATTAACATCATTTGCTATTTGTTTTCCTGTCGTTTTGGCCTCATCTGCTATTTGCTTTCCTGTTGTTTTCGCTTTATTGATTATTTCTAATCCTGCTTCATTCGCATCTTTTATTGCTTTTTTCCCTGCGCTAGCAGTTGCTTGGTGAATAGCATTGATTAAACTTTCTCTTGAGGTACTTTTTCCATTGATCAGCACGCCTGAGGGTACACGTTCAAACTTACCGAATAACGCTTCTCCTGATTCATCACTAGCAGGGGCCGTTTTGTAAGTACAAACGACATTCATTGTTTTTTTCTGATCAGAGAGTTGAAAATCTAGTACAACCGTTTGTGCTTCATCGCTTTGATGTTCTCTTGTTTGCATTGTGCTAGGTAGTTGAGTACCTAATAAAACGGTGGTGACTTCTTTACAGGTTTTGATAGGAGAGTCTAAATTATCTCCTGAACAAGCACTTAGAAGAGATAAACTAGTTAATAATAATAATGGACGCATTGGATATCCTTATAAAAATACGTTGATAATGAAGATTCTAAAAGTATAGCTGAGGCTTGGGGATATTAGGAAAATTATTCTGATTGAATATTTCCATTTTCAGCAATCCAATCCCCTGATTTGCCACCGCTTTTCTTAAGCAAACGGACATTGTTGATCTGCATACCTCGATCAACGGCTTTACACATATCATAAATCGTGAGTAGAGCAATTTGAGTGGCGGTTAAAGCTTCCATCTCTACGCCTGTTTGCCCACTAGTTTCTACGCTTGTCTGACAAAGAATTGCACTAGGATTATGCTCTATTTCTAATCTTAGTTCTACTTTTGTTAATGCCAACGGATGACAAAGGGGAATTAGCTCAGCGGTTTTTTTAGATGCCATAATGCCTGCGATACGAGCAATGCCTAATACGTCCCCTTTTTTATGAGTACCGTTAACTATATGTTGCAAGGTTGCCTCTTGCATTAGAATTCGTCCTTCTGTGATGGCGACTCTGTGGGTGATTGCTTTTGCACCTACATCGACCATATGCACTTCGCCTTGTGCATTGAAATGTGTGAGTTCTGTCATATTTTCTCCTTGGCTAGCTTTTATGGGGTGGTCTTATCGACCTCTTAATTTATTTTTTAATGCACGTCTGTGTGTAAATTGGTCTCGGTATGCAATCGCTATTGCTAATATTTCATGTTGTGGTTTATGAATGAGATGGGCATAGCGATTTAGCATAATTTTCATGGTGGCATCATCGACCATGAAACGTGCGAAATTGCTTAATCTATTTTGTAAGCTTAAGGCTTTGAACTGCATTCGATTAACATCAATGATTTTAAAGAGGTATTTATGCTGTTGTTGTTTGATAAGAATATTCCCTGGTGAATAGTCACGATGTAAGATGCCGCGTTGATGCAAATGATAAGTAAAGTTAGCAAATTGCCGTAATATTTCATTACGATTTTTAAATGTTGCGTCATTTAACACAGGACGAATGGTGAAATCATACTTAAAATGCCGTGATATAAAATAGCTACGCGCGAGTAAACCGTATTGAAATTGTTCAATATAAGCGACAGGCTCAGGACATATTTCAGCGCCTAATCTTAAAGAATATTGATAGGAACGTTTTGCCTTAGAAGGACGTAAATAACGGTAAACAAAACGATTAACAATATGAGGGATACGGAAGGATTTAACCACATAATCTTCCCCCTCAAATGGCACAATACGAATTTCATTGCGCTCTGCATGTAATATTTGTGAAGCTTGTTTAAAATGCATGTCGATATGATTGATTAAAGCGTGGCAGTATTGATAAGAGGGGTGAAGTTGGTATTTCATTATGAGTAGGGATGATTTTAAAGAATATAAAGCGGTGATTCTCCCACAAGTACATCATTTTGCCTAACTTCCTGACCATCGCGTAAAATGATTTTTTTTCCTTGGGTTTTTAAGTGAGTTTCTTGTAGCGCCCAATAAACATCAATTCTTTTCTTGCCCTGAAAATGTGCATGATAAAGCCCTTGATGTTGTTTTAGCTCAATAAAACGAGTTTGTTTTAATAAAGATAGAAGGGTTTTAAACGCATAATAAGCGGGATATTTTACTAAATGATCGCGGTTATCAATCAAGCCGTAACCGGGTGCAATTAACTGATGCCAATAGACATTATTCACGACACCTGATGCTAATGCCAAAATATAATAGCGTACTAAATAATTGGCATGATCCTCAAGGTTAACGCATTCATTAGTACTCGTAGGCGCATAGGGATGGGTATTTTTAATTGGCCAATTGGTCTCTGTAATCACAATTTTAGTGCTTGTTTTGGGTCTTAAGCGTGCAATGGCGTGCAGTAATTGCAATTTTTCAATTAAATCCAAACCAATTTGTGTATTTTCAGGCGCACCACGACGATCAACGTATAATAAACTGCTTAGTTGATCAAATTGAAGGTGGTAAAAATTAAATAAGGTACGAATAGTGAAATAATATTCAAAATCAATGACAGAAGAACCAAGCAAGGTCAATTGTGGGTATTTTTGTTGTTTTAAATCATAAGCAATTTTATAAAAATGCAAGTATTCATCCATTGAAAAAATAGCCCATTTTTTACGGTTAATGGCATTACCAATTTGGAAGCATGTTGTTAAAGGACTAAAGACTTTGAAGATCGCATTAAGTGAGCGTTGTGCTAGCAGTAGATCTTCAATATGACGACGGTCTTGCAAAATATTGATCAATAATTGCTTATCTTTATATTGTTGTGCAAATTCAAAATAAGCAGGCAAATTTTCAATACTATGCAAAGGTAGACGAATCAGTAAACTGTCAACCGCTAAATCATCAATCAATTGACGAGTTTTATCAGGATTTTTATCTAAATTAATACTTAATCCAAAAAATAGAGAGGTTTTAATAGGCTTCTTTTGGGCTGGTATCAATAAATAAAAAAGTACAGATAGGGGAAGCATGACTAAATTAGTCCCCAGCATCTTAAAAAAATCCCATACAACGCTTTTATAAATGCGGCGTTTATACGTTTTATCACGAATCATTTTGGGTTGATCAGAAAAGGAATCCCAACGTAGGGGCATAGTAAATACTCTTTGGGGTTGATAATTTCACCACCTTAATTAAGGAATGTACATTTTTCCTTAAATTTATAAAAATAGTGACAAGAAAAGCTCCTCTATTTTTGCTGCAGGGAGAGTTGATCTGAGTTCAAATAAGGGATTATTTATGTTACACTGTCTGCTTCCTTGGGTCGATAAATCCGTGGGTTTCAAATTCAAACACTACAATAAATATAAGATACTGAATTTATAACGAGCTATGTCATTTTTCACAAATAGAAATCCCCTTACAATTACTTTGCCAGTTGCGGTCGTCGTGCATGTGGCAGTGATTGCGGGTGTTGGCTTTGGTTTTCCTGAGGGAAATAAGATGCAACATGCGCCGTTATTGGATATTACTTTAGTGAATACTCATTCCAATAAAGCCCCTGATAAAGCAGATTTTATTGCTCAAGCCAATCAGTTAGGCAGTGGTTCTGTGAATAAAAAAACTCGTCCAAGCAGTCCATTTGCTTCAATCAATCCTAATGACCTATCAGGGGAATCTCCAATAAAATCATTTGAATCTGTACCTGATGTTATTCCTAAGCCTGAGCCACAAATTTTGACGACTAAGGGGAAAACTAATAAATGGGTCAATAAACGTCCTGAGAAAGATGAAATTAAAGAACCAAAACCAGTGGATAAAGAAATAGCGGACGAGACGGATGAAATGGCGAAACTAATGGCGGAAATGAGCAAGGATGAGGAGCATTATGCTAATCGTCCTCGAATTCATTTTATTGATTCAATTAGTGCCAAAAGTGCCGTTGAAGCCGCTTATATTGATGCATGGGCAAAAAAACTAGAGCGTATTGGTAATATTAATTTCCCTAAGGAAGCGCTTAGGCTAAGCTTGGGAGGTACGTTAATATTAAATGCAACATTGGATAGAGCAGGGCGGTTAGTAGGAATAGGTATTGATATTTCTTCAGGTTCAAAAATTCTGGATACCGCTGCCTTACACATTGTTAAACTTGCCGCTCCCTACGAACCTTTACCGCGTGAGATCCGTGAAAAATATGATCAACTTAATATTACACGTTCCATTATTTTCCATCGAAAGAGAGGCGGTAGCGCCTCTTTTACCTCTCAGTAACTTTTTACAAGGAATGTATTTATGTCTGCTGAAATGATGACTTTGAAAAATCATTTGTTAATCGCCATGCCAAATGTACATAACTCCTCTTTTGAGCGCACTGTTACGCTAGTGTGTATTAATGATGAGAAAGGCTCATTTGGAATTACCATTAATCGTCCTATGAGTATTACCATTGGACAGGTATTTGAGCAACTGGATTTATCCACAGATAATAATGATCTAAATCAACAATTAGCCCTTTCAGGAGGACCGGCCGAGTCAGGACAAGGTTTTGTGGTGCATGACACCAAAAGACGATGGGAAAGTACGATGCCTATTTCTGATGAACTTTCGATTACCTCATCGCGTGATATATTAGAAGATATTGTCAATGACAATGGGCCAGATAACTTTCTCCTTACGCTGGGTTGTGCCAACTGGGAACCACAACAACTTGAACAAGAAATGATGTCTAATGCATGGCTAACTTGTCCTGTTGAAAATAGTATTCTGTTTAACTTGCCTTATAAACAGCGTTGGAAAGCAGCAGCAAATAGTATGGGGGTTGATTTATCACGCCTAAGTAGCAGTATTGGTCATGCCTAATTTTTTTGTTTTATAAATATTATGTCAACTATCTTATGTTTTGACTTTGGGTTGGTTCGTACAGGCGTGGCGATAGGTAATACGATTACCATGACGGCAACTCCTGAGTGCACTCTTCATAGTAAAAACAATCAATCAGATTGGGAGGCTATTTCAGGGTTAATAACCCTGTGGAAGCCTTCCCAATTAGTGGTGGGTTTACCCCTTAATTTAGACGGCAGTGATACTGATGCAACCACATCAGTGAGACGATTTTGCAATCAATTAATGGGGCGTTATAACCTCCCCATTGCTCAGGAAAACGAACAATACAGTTCCATTGAAGCGGCTCAACGACTTAAAGAGACGCGTCAACGTGGTCGCAAAAAGAAAGTGAGCAAAGAAGATGTTGATCAAGTTGCAGCTGCTATTATCTTAGAAAATTATTTTAGAACCTTGCAACAAACCCCATGAAAAATCACGCGTATAATATTCCAAAATACCTTGATCAAATGGCAGTAGAACTGAAGCAATACTTGAGTGATCATAAAATAGAAAAACCATTGATGATTGGTCTTCATTCCTGTGGAGTATGGTTAGCTAATGTATTGCACGCTCAACTTCATTTAGAGGATGAATTAGCCGAATTAAATACCAGTTTTTACCGTGATGACTTTAATCGTATTGGCTTACATGCCCAAATAAAACCCTCAAAAATGCCAATCAGTGTAGAAAATAGACATATTATTCTCGTTGATGATGTACTTTATACAGGGCGAACCATCCGAGCCGCTATGAATGAGGTCTTTGATTATGGACGACCTGCTAGTATCACTGTAGTAGTTTTGATTGATCGGGGCGGTAGAGAATTACCCATATCGGCGCAGATTGTTGGATTTCATCAATCATTATCCACAGATTATGATTTTAAACTATCCGATAGTAAGACATTAGAGTTAAGCATTGTTCAACGAGTGTAAAGAAGTTCTATAGTGTTAAAAGAGTCTTTATGATATTTTCTTGTCCTTGAAGGAATATGCACGAAACAAGGATGTTTCAAGTAATTATTTTAGCCATATTGCTTGGAACTTCCTCACTAAATCTAACTAAAAAACACATTATCAATGAAAAAAATACTTATCCTGATTCTATTTCTCCTTTTTGGTTGGGCTGGCTCGACTTGGTTTATTGGTAATGAAACCGAGTCGTTGTTAAAGAGCTATCTCGACAACAGTAAAAAAACTTATGCTGAAATGGGGATGGAAGCGAATTTTGAGATTAAGGATTATGACAAATCTTTTCTAAAATCAACTGCAAAAACAGTTATTAGTTTCAGTACAGGTGATCCCGAACTGGATGGATTATTCAAAAATATTCAATTTAATAATACCATCACTCATGGTCCTCTTTTATGGGCTAATGGCAAATTAGGTTTTGGTACGGCTCATATTCATTCGACACTGGATATGGAGGCACTAGAACCTGAAACGAAAAAGATTCTCAAGCGTATATTTGCAGATAAAAACCCATTGAATAGTAATTTAACCTTTGGGATTAATGAAACGATTGATTATGAATTAATGATTCCTCGGATTGATATTAAAGAAAATATGTCGCAATTGCGGATCAAGGACGGTATCTATCTCTCAGGTACAATGGATAAAAGCAGCTTAATAGGTACAGTAAAAGGTACTATTGGTGCTATAAAGATAAATGACGATGGATTGACACTGAAAACAGCACCCTCAACTCTTGATATTGATATGCAGGGCATGATTGCAGGGCAAATGCTAGGAACGGCTCATTTTTCCACGCCCTCTATCATAATAAAAGGTAAGGCACTGCCTCCACTGAGCTTTGGGATTGCATTATCGAGCGATGCAAAAAAAGAGGGAAATGAGGCATTAAATAGTGCCATTAAACTGATTGCCTCTCATATTGAAGCACCGATTGACGTTTCCACGATTAAATTCGACCTCCGCTTTAAAGAATTGCAAATTAAAGGATTAGAACAATTAGCTGCAATTCAAAAAGACCTAGAACAGCTTCAATCGAATGCATTTAATATTGAGATGAGCGAAGAAGAACAAGATGCGGCAATGAATAAGCTTCAAAACCTGCCCAATATTATGCTCACCGCGATACAAAATATATTTAAACAGGATAAAACGGCTATTAATCTCAAGCTGGATATTGCATCTCAACAAGGCAATGCACTATTGAATATTGATACTCGTTATAGGGGGAATGGAGCTGATTTTACGCTTGAAGAGTTATCAACAAACACTTTGGCAACCTTGCTAAACGTGATCAAAGGAAAAATTGATTTCAGTAGTCCAAAAGCCATGATTGCTAACACTCCCGCTATGTTTTTAATGCCCTCTTTAATAAAACAAGGTGTTATTGCAGAAGACAGCGATAGCTACCGTTTAAATGTATTATTTAATAAAAACGCAATTACTCTTAATAATAAATCCATCTCTGTGGATGAGTTGAGTCAATTATTAGGGACATTAGGGTTAGGTGTCTCTCAAAATGAAGCAGAAGAAGCTGAGGAATTAAATCAATCTGAGCTTCCTCCTACAGTGTTTGAGGAGCTCTCTAAACAAAGCACAGAAGAGACTGCTGAAGAAAGAGAACAGCCAATAGAGCAGGAAAAAACAGAATAGGCTGTTTTATTTTTTACCATTTGGCCAAGCAGAAAAAGGAAAAGGCTTGGTTTCAGTATTAAAAGTTAAAAACAACATCACATCATAGATATAAAGTGCTGCTTGTTTACCTAATATCTTCAAATTATTATTAATATCTCCTGTAATTAATTTAAACAATGCCTGTGCAATTACAACAGCCATTAAAATAAATTCAGCAACACTGTATGCAAGTGCAAATAACAGCATATACAGTATGCGCTTCCATGTGTTTTTATTGGTTAAGTGAGTTTCTGCTGACATTTTTAGTCCTTGTCATATTGATGAAGATTAGTTGTATGGTGCTATCAATATGGAAAAATTCAAGTTATTTAGTCGTGAGACTGTGTTTTAGGAAATTTCAAGTAATGAATTTACCCATATTGCGTTGATTTTTTGTTCCTGATTGGAGTATTTCAAGAGGCGTATAGTCGCTCTACGCAATGATTGAAAGGATTTAAGAGGGACAAAAGGGCAAGTAAGATGAGTAATTAGATTAATTCATTGCTTGGAACTTCCTTATGGGGTGTTTCTATACTGAGCAATAACAGGTGCATGATCGGATGGTCTTTCCCAACCGCGAGGGTCTTTATCAATATAGCATTCTGTACAGCGTTCACTTAATAGCAAACTGGATAAAATAAGATCTATTCTTAACCCCATATTCTTTTGAAAACCACCGCCACGATAATCCCACCAACTCCATTGTTTATCTTCTTGTTCAAAGAGACGGAAACTATCCACAAAGCCTAAATCTAATAATTTTTTGAGGGCTTGACGTTCAGGAGTAGAACATAAAATACGTTCATTCCAAATGCGGGGGTTATGCACATCTCTATCCTTTGGCGCAATATTAAAATCACCTAAAATAATAAATTTAGTCTGTGTTTTTAATTGTTCGGAGACCCAATCAATGACTTTACTGAGCCAATGTAATTTATAGGCAAATTTTTCAGAGCCAACTTTTGAACCATTGACAACATAGAGGTTTAATATTCTTATACCATTAATAGTAACCGCTAGAATGCGTCGTTGCGGGTCATCCAAGCTAGGAATATCCATTACAATATCCTCTGCTTTAAGTTTGCTAATAATGGCGACACCGTTATAGGTTTTTTGTCCTGAAAAAACGACTTGATAACCTGCTGTTTGAATGTCTTCGATAGGAAATTGATCATCGGTCATTTTTGTTTCTTGCAACACTAATACATCAGGTTGTTCCGCTGCTAACCATTTGATCACATGCGCTAAACGTACCCGCAATGAATTAACATTCCATGTGGCTATTTTAAAATTATTTATTGTGTCCTCCTACTTAAATACATGGCATCCCCATAGCTAAAAAATCGATACTCTTTAGCGATAGCATGTTGATAAACCTGTTTTATTGTCTCATAGCCTGAGAAAGCAGAGACAAGCATAAGTAGAGTCGATTCTGGAAGATGGAAATTGGTAATCATACGATCTACTATATTAAATTGATAACCGGGGGTGATAAATAAACGTGTATCGCCACTAAAGGGTTGCAAGCTTCCCTTTTTTGCCGCAGATTCTAGACTTCGCACTGAGGTTGTACCGACAGCAATGACCTTTCCTCCGCGTTTTTTACAAGCAGCAACGGCATCACAAACAGAGTCATCAACTTCTACCCATTCAGAATGCATTTTATGCTCGGATAAATTTTCCACACGCACAGGTTGAAATGTCCCTGCACCGACATGGAGTGTCACTTTTGCTGTTTGCACGCCTTTTTGTTTTAATTGCTTTAATAAATCGGTACTAAAATGCAGTCCTGCGGTGGGGGCAGCAACCGCTCCTGGTGTGGTTGCAAAAACAGTTTGATAACGCTCGCGGTCATCTTCAGTGTCTGCACGTTCAATATAAGGCGGCAAAGGAATATGCCCATACTGTTCTAGTAAATCAAGCAATGGGTTATCATTCAGTACTTTTAGTTCAAATAAGGCATCTTGACGTGCTATGACTTCAACTTTAATTTGATCTTCTAAGGTTAAAATAGCACCCTTTTTAGGGGATTTGCTGGATTTAATATGTGCTAGAAAGCCATTTTCTGACAAAATGCGTTCAACTAGGACCTCAATTTTCCCGCCTGTCGATTTTTTGCCGTATAAACGAGCAGGAATAACACGGGTATTATTAAAGACCAGTAGGTCATCAGGATGAATCAAATCAAGCAGATCACTAAAAATTCTATCTTTATAAGATGCGCTATCATTTTTAGTGTTTTCAACCACCAATAAACGACTGGCGGTGCGCTTTTGTAACGCTTGCTGTGCAATGAGGTGGGAAGGAAGGTCATAGGAAAAGTCAGATAATTTCATCCGCGACATGGTAGCGAATTCACTTAAATTATGAAATATTCTTTTTCATACAATTGCTATCTTTTTCTGAGTAGATTCAGCATTTTCTGTGCAACTAAATCAACATTTAAAGAATTTTTTCCGCTTAAACTTTCAATGGATTGGGGCAGGGCGGTGAGTACTCCTGTTAATTTAGGTTGGGTCACGGGATAGAGGGCGATTCCTTTCTTATTAAAGGCTGCCGCTATATGCATCAAGCCTGTATCCATGCCAATAACGGCATCTGCGGTTTGAATTAATGCAGCTAACTCCGCTAAGGTATATTTTGCTAGACATTGAACATGATTATGTGTGATTGAAAGTTGTTTAGCCCGCTGATATTCACGTTCATTTCCCCATGGCAATAAAAGATGATAACCCTGCTTCGTTATCTGTGGAATAAATTGATCCCATAAATCCAGGCTCCATTCTTTATCCTCTTTGCTGGTTGCATGAAATACAAGTAGGGTTTTATTGGGGATAATCAGATTTTTAGGAGGCTGGTAGAGAGTATTATTTGCAATCCCGTAATCGAGTGGGAGATGATCAATAGAATAAGATAACGATTGGGCTAAAATTTGTCGATTGCGAGTAATGGCATGTAACTCCCTAGCGACAGTTGCTTTTTTTTGATAAAAATAGCTCGCTACAGATTCAGTGATACTGTTTTTATCATAGCCCCAGATTTCACCTTTTGCCCACGACGTGACTAAAGCACTTTTTAATAAGCCCTGTGAATCAATTACTTTATAATATTGCTGTGCTTGTAGTTGCTGTTTAAAATGGCTGATTTCACGCCAAGTTTGTTTTGAAATAAGGTTTTTTCGCCAGCGACGTATGGCAATGGGGATCACTTTATTAACATTCGGATGCCAGCTAGCAACTTCAGCAAAGCCTTCTTCAACCACCCAGTCAAATTTTATTTCGGGGTTAAAATGAGCGGCATCGGTAATTGCAGGTAACATATGTACGATATCACCCAAAGAACTTGTTTTTATTATTAAATAATTAGACATAATGTAATGAATTTACTCTACTGACTCATCAACAATGCCTTGTAATAAAGTAATAATTTCTTTTTCAACTTTTTTACCATCGCCTAATAAATTCACTCGACGATAAGAAAGATAAACAACGCCAGGTTCATCATTCAATTCATAAATTGCGATAGTAAAAGGACACATTGATACATTAGCAGGATGAACGACAGCCATTTTATGTGAAATTAAGGCGCTGCAAAATTCAATGGCTTCGGATTTTTTAAAAATATTTTTATTAAAACCAATGTCTTTCCCCGTGCGATTTAACATATCACTAATATGCAAAGTACCGCTCACAATCATGCCACCATCAGTAATCGCCATGCGAACATTTTCACTAATATCTTCAAAAGAAGTGCCTGCTTTAGTGACGACAACTGATTTAAGTTCATCTACTTTTTGGGTTTTTGATGTTTTAGTTTCAGCAATCTTTGTTTCAGAAGATGTGTTTCTTTCAGCATAAACTACTGAAATAACAATAGAACAGAGTAAAATTAAGAATAGTTTTTTCATTGTGATTAGCCCTTAACGGATCGTGAAATTTAGATGTTTTAGCAGTGTATCACTAGAGTCCTCGCTATTCCAAGAGCGGAAAATAGCCAAGAGCATTATCTTTTTTATTATCATTTGTGATGCAAATAGATTAGGTTGCTCGGTCATACTCGGTAATATGGCCTGCATTAGATAGGGGGGTTACACTGAATACTCCATTACCTAGTAATTCAGTAAGGAATGGCTCCTCTTCTTGTATACTATTGCCGTTTCAAATAACAAACGACTGTACCCATAAGTAACGTGCATCCAAGAGATAAATATTATTCGTACAAAGAACAGCAATCATGGATCACGTCATTACTAACCATAAAAAGATAAGTAGAAACTAATATGGAAGATAAATACGCAGATTTATTGCAACAATGCGCGATGAGAGATCAAATGGCTTTTAAACAGCTTTATGAAGAAACCTCTCCAAAATTGTTGAGTTTATGTTTAAGATTGTTACAAAATAAACAACTTTCTGAAGATGTATTACAAGAAGGCTTTATTAAAATTTGGGAGAAAGCGGAAACTTATGCTCCAAGTAAAGGAAAGGCGATGACATGGATGGCAACAGTGGTACGAAATAAGGCATTGGATAAATTACGAAGCCTGAAAACCAAAACGGCAGAAACAGAAATTCAGTATGAAGGTTTGGAATTTGCATCTGCCGATTTAGAACCTGATTCATTAGAAAATATTAGTCAAGACATGCAGGGCTTGATGGAGTGTTTGAAAAGATTAAAGCCTGCTCAACGTGAGTGTATATTACTCTCTTATTATTATGGGCATACTCACCAAGAGTTATCCGATAAATTAGATAAACCATTAGGAACAGTAAAGGCCTGGATTCGCAGAGGCCTTGAGGATTTAAGACCATGCTTGACATAAAACGATATCAAAACCCAGCAGTGTTTGAGCAACTTGCTATTGAATATGTCGTTGGGGCGCTTCATGGCCGTGCAAGAAAACGTTTTGAAGTATTGATGGCGACACATTTTTATCTTCAAGCAACCGTAGAGGCTTATGAACATAAATTTGCCCATTTAGTAGAGCTATTGCCTGATGAGAAACCGTCGGATCAAGTATGGAGAAATTTAGAGGCTCATATTAATGCCAATGCGCTATCTTCTAAGGAGAAACAAACATCATGGTGGCATTCATTATTTAATATAAAAAGCTATGGCTTGCTTGCGAGCGCCTTGATTCTATCTATGGTGATGTTGTTTAACCCAATGACAGGTTCTCCAATTGCTTATACGGCTGTTTTATCCTCACATACCACTCACACAGCGATGGCGGTTACCCGTATTAGTCAGGCGGATATGAATATTACCATTGATATGATGAAACAGCCTGATATCCCTGACAATATGCACCTTGCTTTATGGTGTCATCCTAAAGGAGGCGGTAAAGCCGTGATGATGGGAACGATTGCAAAATCAGGTGAAACCGTTATTCGTATTGATAAAGCAGAATGGAAAAATTTTAAAAATGTTGGTTTGTTAACGGTTAGTCTTGAGTCAAAAGATAGTATTGCAGGTGACCAACCAAGTGGTAAAGTCTTGCTTGAAGGGAAGCTGAGTTCTGTCCATGAAACTTAAATTTACTGTTTTCTTAGGGCGTGATTAAAAATGCGAGGATTTATAAAAATATTATTTTCAAATAGTTTTAATCAAAGAGTTAGCAGTCAATATTTGGCATCCTTCATTCCCCAGTTAACACTTTATGGATAAAAAGATGAAAAGTGCCTCTATAGCACAATAATACTCTAATTTGCTATAAACTAGAGTACTTTTAGCTGGGCATAGCAACCCACACAGAGGCACTTTAACAATGATAGCAAAAA
>WGBH01000077.1 GCA_015494435.1 Thiotrichaceae bacterium
GCCCTTTGGCTTCATATTTTTTTTTGCATTTCATTCAACCACGGGAAGGATTGATGACAAGGTGAACACCATGATGCCCAAAAATCAACAAGCACCACTTTGCCCTTATAGGCTGTCAAATCAATCGGTTTTCCCTTATCAGTCGCCCAAGAAAGAGAACTTAAACCGATGAGAAGACAGATTCCAAAAATCAGTTGTTTTAGTTTGATAAGTATTACATACTCCTTTTTTGTTGTCGTTATTCTTTAAAAATAAAACTGGTAACGTGCTTTAGTTTTACAGATATAATAAAAAAATCTATCCATCACTTGTCTTATAGATTGTTTTTTATCATTATTTATTCGTTTATAAGGCATCTGCCCAATAGGATTAAGGCAATGTCGATCAGTAGTATACGGTGTTCATCAACAAGAATTGAATCCTTATTCCCAAAAGAGAAAATACCCATGAAAAAAATAATAAATATACTATTAATAAAAGACATGGTTCTTTTTGTGATGTTATTTACGGTTATTATTATTAACTCTTCTGATTTTATAAAAGATATTCTTGAAGGTGATGAATGGTTTCATATTATCCTAGAGATAATAACAGTAGGCTTATCAATAGGCGGGATTGTTTTACTGACACGCATGATGAGACAGCGTATCCGTGCAGATGCGCATATTCAAACAGTAGAAAATAACCTCCTTTTAACCCGTAATAAATTAGAACAAATAGGTCAAGAATACAGTAAACATATTCAAGAACAGTTTAAATGCTGGGGGTTTACACAGAGTGAAAAGGAGGTCGCCCTCTTAATACTGAAAGGACTTAGCTTTAATGACATAGCAACAATACGTGAAACTAAAGAAAAAACGGTACGTCAACAGGCCTCTAATATTTATAAAAAATCTGGTGTTGTAGGACGGCATGAACTTGCCGCGTGGTTTTTAGAAGATCTTTTGCTATAGAGCGTATTATATTTCTAAAAATTAATCTTGGACGTTCCTTACAGTAAACGTCCCCATAAATCATGCTCACTCGAATGTGTTATTTCAACTTCAGCAAATTGTCCTGATTCTAGGCGCTCGCCTTCGATAAAAACCACTCCGTCAATTTCTGGCGCATCGGCATAGCTTCTGGCAAGGGTAAAATCTTCTTCACTATCACCCACATCATCGGTTAGTACGGTCATACGCTGACCTATTCGAGCAGAGAGTTTCTCGGCACTAATCTCTGCTTGTACTTGCATAAAACGTTCTACCCGATGCTGTTTTTCATCTTCAGGAATAGGATTAGCAAGTCCGTTCGCTTCAGCACCTTCCACGGCGGAATAGGCGAAACAACCAACACGGTTAAGTTTTGCTTCGCGCAAAAAGTTCAGCATCAGTTCAAAATCTGCGTCTGTCTCACCGGGAAATCCTGCGATAAAGGTACTGCGTATCGCAATATCAGGACAAATATCACGCCATTTATGCAGTCGTTCTAATACTTTTTCTGCATGAGCAGGACGACGCATCTTTTTTAACACCGCATGACTGGCATGTTGGAAAGGAATATCCAGATAAGGAAGAATTTTATCTTCTGCCATTAAGGGAATCAGTTTATCGACATGCGGATAAGGATAGACATAATGTAAACGCACCCAAATTCCTAATTCCGCTAATGCTTCTGTCAATTGCTGAATATGTGATTTAATCGGACGACCTTGCCAAAAACCAGTACGATATTTTATGTCAATACCATAGGCGCTGGTGTCTTGCGATACCACTAACAGCTCTTTAACCCCTGCTTTGGCTAGATTTTCTGCCTCTTGCATCACATCACTAATGGATCGGCTAACTAAATCACCACGCAATGAGGGAATAATACAAAAACTACAGCGATGATTACAGCCTTCGGATATTTTTAAATAGGCATAATGACGCGGAGTTAATTTGATGCCTTGCGGAGGGACGAGATCAAGAAAAGGATCATGTGCAGGTTTAACTTGTTTGCGAACCGCACTCATCACTTCTTCATAAGCATGAGGCCCTGAAACGGCTAATACATCAGGATAAGCTTGCAATACTTTATCAGAATCAACGCCAAGACAGCCCGTCACAATCACTTTGCCATTTTCCTGCATAGCTTCACCAATCGCATCAAGGGATTCTTCTACCGCTGAATCAATAAAACCACAGGTATTAATGACCACAACATCAGCATTATCATAAGATGCACTTATTTCATAGCCTTCTGTTTTGAGCTGGGTAAGAATACGCTCTGAATCGACTAAAGCCTTAGGGCAACCCAAGCTAATAAAACCTACTCTTGGTGATTTTTCATTCATTTTCATCCCTGATTATGGTGTGATTATTGCTTAATAACTATATGTTGTATTCGCTTTAACATTTTTTACATACAACTTTATTCACAATCTTAATAAATTGTTATTTGTTTCTACAACTAGCTTATATAGCATTCTATATCAACACTAAAAAAACACAGTAAGTCATTGATTTTAATAGAAATGACTTAATATGATTATATTTTAATCGTTTTTAATCAAAGCCCCATTTTATAAGACTTACAGCGGTTATTTGACGACTTATCCACAGACTTATCCACAGGCTTTGCTATTGCTAATTTTGCAATTGACCGCTGTTAAAATAGAGGCTAATAAATCAGCTTTTTTTATAGATGTTTGAAGGCTGCTAAGCCTGCATAGCTTGCTTTTGTCGCTAAAGCTTCCTCAATGCGGATAAGCTGATTGTATTTAGCAATACGATCGGAGCGTGATAAAGAGCCTGTCTTAATTTGCCCTGCATTAGTAGCAACCGCTAGATCCGCAATGGTCACATCCTCTGTTTCACCTGAACGGTGAGAAATAACCGCTGTATAATTAGCATCTTGTGCCATTTGAATCGCTTCTAATGTTTCAGTTAAGGTACCAATTTGATTGAATTTAATCAAAATAGAGTTGGCAATATTTTTCTCAATACCTTCTTTGAAAATATTGGTATTGGTGACAAACAGATCATCTCCTACTAACTGTACACTTTTACCTAAACGCTGTGTTAAGAGATCCCAACCTTCCCAATCGGCCTCATTCAAACCATCTTCTATGCTTAAAATCGGATATTGATCCACCCATGAGGCTAAATAATCAACCATCCCATCTGCATCAAAGCGTTTACCTTCAGAGGCAAGAACGTATTGTCCGTCTTTATAATATTCAGAAGCGGCACAATCTAAGCCAAGGTATATATCCGTTCCTGCACTAAACCCAGCCTTTTCAATCGCTTCTAAAATAACTTCGATAGCGGCTTCATTTGATGATAAATCAGGTGCAAAGCCTCCCTCATCACCCACTGCCGTATTTAAACCTTGCTTGCTTAACACTGATTTTAGATTATGAAAAACCTCAGTACCGTAGCGAATGGCTTCTGAAATACTACCTGCGCCAACAGGAAGGATCATAAATTCTTGCATATCAACACTGTTATCGGCATGCTCACCGCCATTGATAATATTCATCATCGGTACAGGCAAAGTGTAGTGATCACCCTTACTTAAATAGTCGTATAACGGTTTGCCTGCATCATTTGCTGCCGCATGCGCCGTTGCCAAAGAAACAGCTAGCAAGGCATTAGCCCCTAAACGTGCCTTATTATAAGTGCCGTCTAAATCAATCATCCTCTGGTCGATTGCTTTTTGATCGTTAGCATCCATACCAATAATAGCATCAGCAATTTCAGTGTTTACATGTTCAACCGCTTTTAAAACACCTTTCCCCATGAAACGTGTTTTATCGCCATCGCGTAATTCAATCGCTTCACGAGCGCCCGTTGATGCACCTGATGGTACAATCGCACGCCCCATTACGCCATTTACCAATGTCACATCCGCTTCTACAGTTGGATTTCCCCTTGAGTCAATCACTTGACGCGCATATATGCTTTTAATTTCAGACATTTTTTAATTTTCCGTTGTAATCAATCATTTTATAACTTGTATTTTTGTGGATAATTATTCATCCAGCACTGCCACACTAAAGCGTATCTTCCAGATAGGCTTGTGATTTAACCACTTGATCTAGCGCCAATAAGGTGGTTAATAATTCTTCCATACGATCTAAAGGCCAAGAGTTTGGCCCATCACTCAATGCTTGATCAGGTTTAGGATGAGATTCCATAAAAATCCCTGCAATCCCCACTGCCATTGCTGCTCGTGCTAAAACGGGAACTTGCTGACGATCCCCCCCCGAGCAATTTCCTTTGCCTCCAGGTAACTGCACTGAGTGGGTGGCATCAAATATCACGGGACAATCCGTATCACGCATTGTTGCTAAAGCGCGCATATCCGACACTAGATTATTATAGCCAAAGGTATAACCACGCTCGCAGACCATAATCTCCTCATTACCGACGGCTTTTGCTTTATCCACCACATTTTTCATATCCCAAGGGGCTAAAAACTGTCCTTTTTTGATATTAACAGGCAGGTTTAGCTTGGCTACTTTTTGGATAAAATTGGTTTGACGACAAAGAAAAGCGGGTGTTTGCACCACATCGACTACATCAGCGACTTCATCCAATGGCGTATCCTCATGCACATCGGTTAACACAGGCACACCGATCTCATTTTTCACTTTCTCAAGGATACGCAAACCTTCTTCCATACCAGGACCACGAAAACTGGTATGAGAAGAACGATTGGCTTTATCAAAAGAGGCTTTAAAGACATAAGGAATGGATAATCTATCTGTCAGTTCTTTTAAATATTCGGCAATATCCAGTGTCATTTTTTCAGATTCCACCACGCAAGAGCCAGAAATCAAAAAGAATGGCTTGTCCTGCCCTATATCAAATCCGCACAGCTTCATGACGATGGCTTACCTTTTTTTTGTATTGCTTTATGATGTGTTAAAGCGGCGGTGATAAAACCCGTGAACAAAGGATGTCCTTTGCAGGGTCTAGAAGTAAATTCAGGATGAAATTGACAAGCTAAGTACCAAGGGTGATTCGGTAACTCAATCATTTCAACTAAGGAGCCATCTTGTGATTTACCCGAAAGCACTAACCCTTTATCCACTAATAGATCACGGTAATGATTATTGAATTCATAACGATGGCGATGACGCTCTACAATCTCTTTTGCATTATAGGCTCGAGCCGCTAAAGACCCTTCAAGCAATTGACACTTTTGTCCTCCCAAACGCATTGTTCCCCCCATATCGGAGTCTATATCCCGTGTTTCCACATCTCCTGATTGATTCATCCATTCAGTAATTAAACCAATCACAGGATGGGGCGTATCTTGCTTAAATTCCGTACTATTGGCCTCTAACAGACTGGCACAATGACGAGCAAACTCAATCACTGCTATTTGCATACCTAAACAAATACCCAGATAAGGAATGTCATTTTCTCTTGCATATTTTGCCGCAATTATTTTCCCTTCAATGCCTCGTTTACCAAAACCGCCGGGAACAAGAATAGCATCCACATCTTCTAATGTTTTTGTCCCTTCTACTTCTAATTTTTCTGCATCAACATAGCGGATAATCACTTTTGAGCATGTTTGTACCCCTGCATGACTCAATGCCTCATTAAGTGATTTATAGGACTCGGTTAAATCCATATATTTGCCCACCATCGCCACAATCACTTCTTCTTCTGGAAACTCCATGATATTCACCACTTCCTTCCAGCCGACTAGCGTTGCTTCGGGTAATTCCTTAAGTTTAAGTTTATCAGCAACAATTTGATCTAATTTTTGTGAATGCAACCAAAGTGGAATTTTATAAATATTATCAAGATCAACAACAGGAATAACGGCTTCTTCTTTTACATTAGTAAACAAGGCTATTTTTTTGCGTTCTTTCTCAGGTAATGCTCGCTCACTGCGACACAATAAAACATCAGGTTGAATACCAATTGAACGAAGCTCTTTCACCGAATGTTGAGTAGGTTTAGTTTTTAGCTCTCCAGCCGCCGCTAAATAAGGCACGAGCGTTAAATGCATAAACAAGGCATTATCACCTTCTTCCACTCCCATTTGGCGTATTGCTTCCATAAAAGGGAGTGATTCAATATCACCTACTGTACCGCCAACCTCAACAATCGCAATATCAAAGCCTTTACCTGCTGCTCGGACACCTGCTTTGATTTCGTCAGTAATATGTGGAATAACCTGTACTGTTGCGCCTAAATACTCGCCTTGACGCTCTTTGCGAATTACATTGCTGTAGACTTGACCACAAGTAAGATTATTCAATTTACTGGCAGTAAAACCAATAAATCGCTCATAATGCCCCAAATCTAAATCAGTCTCTGCACCGTCTTCAGTAACAAATACTTCCCCGTGTTGAAAAGGACTCATCGTGCCAGGATCAACATTAAGATAGGGATCAAGCTTCATCATGGTCACTTTTAAACCGCGCCTCTCAAGAATAGAGCCTAAAGAAGCCGCCGCTATGCCTTTCCCCAAAGATGAAACAACCCCACCTGTAACAAATATATACCGTACCATATTATTATTTTTTTCCCGATATTAAAAAATGAAGCGCAGATTCTAGCATAACTCGCCTGTACGTAAGCAGAATATAGAGGATAAAATTTATACTTGGTAGTTTAATAATCATTCTATTGCGCCATTATTTGTTATTACTTAGAACGTCCTTACAAACTTCCTAATTACCATGTTGCCGCATGTAATTTCAATTCATAAAGACCATTAATTTCTGAGCTTGTTGTGCTGCTATTCCAGAGACTATGAAAAGTGTGATTCGTATCCGTTAGCACTTCGTATTCATGTGCAATCCCAATAGAATCAAGATAGTTATGCATTAAAGCAGAGGTTTTACGGTGATTTTCAAAAGCATCGCTATCACCAACGGATAGTCGTATTTTAATTCCACTATTGATAATGGCATTTTTGTATTGCAATGCATTTTGTTGCTCTTCTGCTAATGCGTAGTCACTAACGAAAGCATCCCCTACAGCAGAGGTAAATAAGGTTGGAAATTTAAGCCCATAATGTAATGCTCCTCGCGCACCTCTTGAATGACCGTGAATAGAGGTTTTTCTGATGTCTCGACTGCTGTCACCTGCATTAAAATACTTTAAACTAAAGGCACGTAATTCTGTATTCGCTCGACTGGTTAAAAAAGTTTCATTAGCAGCGGATGACCATTCTTGTTCCGTCCCGTCTAAATACTGTGAGGCAATTGCAATTAAAACAAAAGGTGGCAACTCCCCCTGATTAATCCAGTCATTGAGTTGTTGATATTTTACATTTCTAAAAAAGCCTTTTTCATTCCCAAATGCGCCATGTAAAAAGAAAATAACAGGATAAGTCTCACCCTCTTTTGTCCATCTCGGTGGTAAATAAACCTCTAAATTAACTTTCCCTCTGGAAGCACTACTAATACTTGTGGGATTAACTTTCCCTGCTTTAAAACCCGTATTTTCAGGGTCAGAACTAGAGCCACCACCACAAGCAACGATATAAAAGCTAATAATCAAGAGTGCAAACGTATTTTTCAAGATCATAATTTAAGGAATTTCCTAAGCTGTTTTTTTAGTAATTAATGGTTTCATCGCCGTAAGCAAACTGCCAAATAAATTATCATTGAGTTGCTCTTCTTTAGCTAATAATTGTTTTATATGTTCACGCTGCATTGGCATATCAAAACAAGCGGGACAGTTCTCCTTAATAATAGGCAATTTTTTTGCATTTGCATAATCACGCGCTTGTTTTTCACGCACATAAATCAATGGACGAATTAAACGTAAATCCCCATCCTTAATTGTATAATTTGCTTTCATGGTTTTTAACTGCCCACCATGAAAAGCCGACATTAAAAAACTCTCCGCTAAATCATCTAAATGTTGAGCTAATGCAATCACATTATAACCTTGCTCTCGTGCCGTCGCATAAATACTGCCACGCTTCATACGCGCACAAAAGGCACAATAAGAATCCCCTTGCATATGCATTTTGGCCATTTTCATAATCGGTTCTTGGCGAAAAAAATATTCAACACCCAAGGATTGCATATAGGGAATTAAAGGCGAAGGATCAAATGTGCCACTTTGTGGATCAATCGTTACCGCTCCCAATTTAAAAGAGATCGGTGCGACACGTTGAAAATGAAGTAATAAATGCAACAGTGCCAACGAATCTTTACCACCTGATAGTCCTAACAAAACACGGTCACCTTTATGAATCATTTGGTGTTCAACCAATGCCTTACCTGTTTGGCGGATAATATTTTTTTTAGCTTTTCTTTGCATATAAAC
>WGBH01000078.1 GCA_015494435.1 Thiotrichaceae bacterium
AGGGGCTATAAGGTTATACCATACAACCCCTATCTAACGCTTATGCCTCCTTTGTTAGGACGTACTCTCAAAAGAAAATCTTCATTGGTTCATACGACGCCCGACTATGCCTGGTTTTTGCGGAAAAAGAATACACCTTTAATTCTTACATTTCATAACTATATGCTTGATGAAGAGATGCTTGCCTATAGTTCTTTTTTACAGAAAATTCATTATAAAACGGATTTACGCTATTTTACTCGCAAAGCTTTACAATATTCTCACTGCCTTACTGCAGTCAGTCATTTTACCGCTCAAATAGCACAAAAAGATCTAAATGTTAAGAAAAATATCAAAGTAATACCTAACGGTATTAATGATACTGTTTTTTTTCCTATTACTAACAAAAAATTAACAAAAACTTTTAAGGTATTATTTAGTGGCAATATGAGCCTACGCAAAGGGGCGCATTGGTTACCTCAAATAATTGATATACTTCCAGATCATATAAAAATTTACTGTGCAACAGGTTTAAGAACCAAAATACCTAAAAACATGCAACATCCAAGAATCCATTATCTTGAACAAGTGGCTTATAAAAATATGCCTGAACTTTACCAATCAATGGATGCTTTATTAATGCCAACCGTGCGTGAAGGATTAAGCCTTGCAGTACTTGAAGCCATGGCTTGTGGTCTACCTGTCGTTTCATCTAACTGTTCCAGTCTTCCTGAGCAAATTATTGAAGGTCGGGGTGGATATTTATGTGAAACAGGAAATATCAATGAATACGCTAATGCAATTAGCGCATTAGCCCAAGATAGAATAAAATCAAAAGAGATGGGAAGTTTTAATCGTCAGCGAATAGAAGAAAAATTTCGTTTAGATAAAATGATTAATGCTTATCAACAAGTTTTTGAAGAAGTGCTTGATAAGATATAGCTGTTTTATCCCAGCTAAACCGATCAAACATATACTTCCGTGCTTTTTTGGCCAAAACCTTTCGTCTATCCTTATGTGAAAGCAGTTCTATAATTTTTTCTGTAAGTTGTATTTTATTTCCTGTTTCCGAGAGGATACCAGTGCTGTTATTGATAATCACATCCCTAACCGCAGGAATATCACTGGCTACCACTGGACAACCACAACCCATCGCTTCGATCATCACCAGCCCTAGTCCTTCAACGTCCCCATTTTTTGCTTGCACAAAGGGAAAAACTGCCACTGTTGCTTGTCGATACTCATTAACAAGTGCTTGATGGGAGAGTCTGCCTAGGAAGAATACATGTTTTGCTAGTTTTAATTCCTTTATCAATACTTCTAATGATGCTTGTTCTGGCCCTGTACCTGCAATGTTTAAACAGGTTTCTGGGTATTGTTTGATGATGTCAGGCATGGCTTGCAATAAATATTGAAGCCCTTTCTTTTCAACCAATCGCCCAACAAATAATAGTTGATAGGACTTTCTCTTCACTGAATCATCAGGAATAAACAGATTGCTAAGGTCTGTTCCCATGGGAGCAACGACTGCCTGTTTAGCTGTGGGCACAAGCTTTTTAATTTCATCTTGCATCGCATGACTTACTACCGTCATTGCATCTACCTTCTTAATAACATAGCGTTTGATTATTTTGCTGATTGGGTCATTAAGCCCATATAAATCTCCACCATGTGAGGTGCATAAAATAGCGGGCTTATTTATGCTCACTAATCGAGCAATGAGTGCCAGTATCCCTTGAGGTATTAACCAGTGAGCGTGTATCACTTTAACGGGATATTGTTTTAGGAGTTTAATAATCGCGATCCATTGCCCTAAAAAGAAAAAAGGTAATATCAGATAGTTAAGTTTATTGCCTTTGAGCTTTGCACTTATTCCTCCTTCATACGCCAATATTTCAAGAGAATCTGGGGCATAGCGATAACGATGTACTTGCAAGCCTTCAATTACCTCTTGCTTTTTAGCGCCTTTCTCATGTGGTGCTAAAACAATAATTGTATATTCTTCTTTTAATCGTAAGCACAGATCATAAACAAAACGTGGTTCGGTATCGTCTTTCCAACGAGGAAAAGTTGAAGCTAATACAAGTAGTGTTGGTTTTTTTGAGTTCTGCGTCATGTCATTTATTACAACCGTGCATCAACTGTTTCAATCGGCAACACCGATTTAATATCATAAAACACTTATTTTACCTTCCTTCATTTTTTATTAAAAATTTTCATCTGTAAAATTTTTAATAGCGAAGCCGTAAATTCTTTCTTATCTCGATAATCGAGGTGTGAACCATCAGGAGCCTTGAATTTTTTTAGCTTTTCATAATCTGAAAAGTTAATACTTCTAGGGTATTGCTCTGCAATTACTCGCCAAAATTTTTCTTTAGGATAGCGTTGATTATCCACCTCCCAAACTAATTTACTGGTAGGAAACCGTATAAAAATAACCTTGCCACCATGTGTTTCTATTTTGTTGCTTACTTGTATTAAGTGCTTCAGATTTTTTATAAATTCTGACTGACCAGCTAGCGAAGTAGATTTGATTGCTTGTTGATAGGCAGAAAAGAATTCATCAAAAGTCTTTGCGTCTTTTATAACTGCTTTTCCAAAATGCCGCTGTAAACGAGCCGCGTAGAAGTTGGGCATTTGAACTTTTTTGTAATCAGCATCTCTTGACCGATCGGCATGTGTTATTAAATAATTTCCTGCTGATTTTGGGGTGAATGCTAATGTTGATATGACGGTACCAGGTTTAGCTCCTTCAAGGTGTGTAACCAATGAGTTATTAAGCCATGCCTTTATTTTATTATTAATCAAACGATAAGGTTCTATCCCTTTATTTTTGATCTACTCATAATAATTTACCCATTGAATAGATGTGTCTTTGGGAATCCCTTGGCGCATATTGTAAGCATTTACTGAGACAAGGACTGTACCTGTGATTTGAGGGTCGTTTGCCAAATTCTCCAATACAGGAAGATAGCTTGTTCCATCAATAGCTAATTGAATAGGCTCTAGTTTCGTCTTTTCTCTCAATACTTGTATATCCATATCGAGTTGCATTCTGGACGCACCCACAAGGATAAGAGCTTTATCGCCTAAAGCTGATGCTTTCTTTCGTTGCTCTACCCATAAATCAGGAGAATCGACAACCGAAGGAGACCAACCCAAGTCACGAATGTGCCATTCAAAGTAGGCAATAATAGAAAATATAACGACTAGAATGCCTAGCCAGATCGCTATCCAGTTTGCTTGTGGAAGACGATCATTAGAACTGGAAGTAGATAAATGCACGATCATCTCCTGAAGCAAATAAGAAAATAGCCATTATCATTAATGTCAAAATTAAACCTTTTATAACGTTCTGCTGTTTCTGAAAAAAAGATTCAATCGAACTATTTTTGATGATGATATGCCAACTTACCAATATAACGATTGTTGCTAATGCCAAAAGAAGTTCTACTCCTTCAATTTGTGGCTTATGTGAAGTTGGCGATTGATGTAAGTTACTAAATATTGTTAGTGCATCTTGCAAACTTTCTGCTCTAAAAAATACCCATGTTAATGAAACGATTAAAAAAGTTAGAACAATAAGTAACACTTGGGTTATTGTATTTAATGGCTTTTCCAACTTAATATACTGAGTAATAAAATGTTCAACAATCAGATACAGACCATGCAAGCCTCCCCAGATCACAAATAACCATGATGCTCCATGCCATAGACCACCAAGTAACATTGTTATCATGAGGTTAATGCTTGTTCGTATACTTGATACTCGATTTCCACCTAAGCTGATATAGAGATAGTCACGTAACCAAGTAGACAAACTGATATGCCATCGTTGCCAAAATTCTCGAAAACCTAGCGCGGCATAAGGTGCTTTGAAATTATCAGGAAGAATAAAACCCAAACATAAAGAAACACCAATAGCAGCAGTGGAATAGCCACTGAAATCTGCAAATATTTGCCCTGAAAAAGCTAAAATTGCTGTCCATGTTTCTAAACTACTAAAATATTCTGGAGCGGCATAAACTTTATCCACTATAGGGGCAAGTATGGTGTCGGCTATAATGATTTTCAAAAACAAGCCAATGGTTAATAATGACAATCCCCAACCAAATTGATTTATAGAAGTTTTGCGTGGCGTTTTACATTGCGGTAAAAAGTCATTTGCACGAACAATAGGACCAGCCACCAATTGAGGAAAAAAGGATACATATAAGGCATAATCCAAGAATGATTTACTAGGTTGTATTTTTCCTCGATAGGTATCTATAGTATAGGAAAGCGTTTGAAACGTATAAAATGAGATGCCTACAGGCAAAATAATGTCTAATGTAGCAGGCTTAAAATCTATCTGGAGCAATCCAAATATATAAATACTATTTTCTAATAAAAAATCACCGTACTTGAAATAACTAAGCAAGCCTAAATTTACTACTAGGCTCGTAATTAAATACCATTTTTTGGTGTGTTTTGTTGGTGATTGAAATATTTTTTTAGCAAGCAACCAGTCTACTATTGTTGAGAACATCAACAATAAAACAAACAAAGGATTCCATGCAGAGTAAAATAAATAACTAGCAGTAAGTAGAATTGTTTTTTGGTACTTCCAGCTTTTTACTGAATGATAAATTACAAGCAATACAATAAAAAACAGCAGAAATGTATAAGTGTTAAATGGCATTTTTTATTATAACCTCGCATCCACCTGATCAATCGGCAATACGGATTTAATATCATAAAGTACATGTTGCTCTTTACCAAACTCGTGAATGCCCTCTGCTCCTAACTGCATAAACTCATCATGTGCAACAGCTAATACAATCGCATCATATTTACCCTGCTCTGGTTCATTATTTATTTTTAGATGGAGTTCATTATGGGCTTCATCTTTACTTACCCAAGGATCATAAGTATCAACAGTAGCGTTATGGTTTTGTAGTCCTTTTATTAAATCAACAACACGGGTATTTCTTAAATCTGGACAATTTTCTTTAAATGCTAAACCTAAGACCAAAATATTAGAATCAACAATATGGATTCGTTTTTGGCTCATTAAACGCATAACAGCATCAGCAATATAACGTCCCATTTGGTCATTTACACGTCGTCCAGCTAATATTACTTCGGGATGGTAGCCGACTTGCTGTGCTTTGTGCGTGAGATAGTACGGGTCTACACCAATACAATGCCCGCCTACAAGCCCAGGAGTATAGGGAAGAAAGTTCCATTTAGTACCTGCGGCTGCAAGCACTTCTTTTGTATCTATTTCTAAACGGTTAAAGATTAAAGCCAGTTCATTAATGAGTGATATATTTAAATCGCGCTGCGTATTTTCAATTACTTTAGAGGCCTCTGCTACTTTGATCGAGCTGGCTTTGTGTGTGCCTGCGGTAATAATAGTTTGATACAGCTCATCGACAAAGGTAGCTGTTTTAGGTGTTGATCCTGAGGTGACTTTTTTAATATCGATTAAACGATGGACTTTATCACCAGGGTTAATCCGTTCGGGTGAATAACCTACATAGAAGTCTTGATTAAAACGTAGTTTTGATTTTTTTTCTAATACGGGAACACAGTCATCCTCAGTCGCCCCAGGATAGACTGTTGACTCATAAATAACCACATCTTCTTTTTTTAGTACACTTGCAACCATTTCACTGGCGCTTATCAAGGGCATTAAATCAGGGCGTTTATATGCGTCAATAGGTGTTGGGACGGTGATGATAAAAACATTACAGTCTGATAGTGCTACTATTTTATCACTGTATTGTAAGTTTGATTGTTTTAGTTCATTAGGTTCGACTTCACGTGTAAAATCTATTCCATTATCAAGTTCTCGGATACGCTTAGTATTAATATCAAAGCCTATCACTTTGAATTTTTTACCAAATTCAACCGCAAGTGGTAGACCGACATAACCTAATCCAACAATACCTATTTTTATTTTTTTATTTATCCCCATAGGGAAAGAGTACTGAATACTATCTTAATTGAGACTGAACCTAAGCTTTAAGTTTATAAAAATTTTAATCAATCTATATTAAAAAATGGCATGGTTCAAAATAACCTCATTTTAGATAACAAGTTTTAACCCATGTCGGGCCCACTAGGGTGGGCAATATTTTCTGTCCACAAAATCTTATAATACTTGTGTAGACCGATGGTTTATAGGGGATGGAGGAAATAGGATGGTTTATAACTCTCTCGCTAAGGTTAATAACCGTTGCTGTAGTGCTGTTGATAGTCGATAGCCATTGGTTTGCATAGCGTGTAGCTCTTTTTTCACATTTTTTATGTAGCCTTTCTTTTTAGCGGCGAGTAATACCGCTCCTGTACCCACAATATTAATGCCTCGTTGTTTGGCAACTAATCTTTTCTCTGGTTACGAGGCTCCAGCCTAGGCTGTCGAACCCCCTCCCTAATTTACATTAAATTTCCCCGCTTTTTGGATTTCATTTTTATTAATATTCAAGAGTGCTTGTCGTCTTTTTCGTATCGTGTAAGGGATATTATCCTCTTCCCATTTCTTCAAATCATATTGAGAGGC
>WGBH01000079.1 GCA_015494435.1 Thiotrichaceae bacterium
AATATGAGGAGTGTATAACATAGATAATTGAGAATATATTGCGTGAATAATCATGCCCTTTATTGTCAAATATAAGCTTTTAGTCATTGGATATGCAACCAAAACCATTTTTTCAAAGCGGTATGTTCTATACTACGAAACCATGATTGAGAAGTTCTAGCTTGCATTGTGCTTTGGGTGATGACGCCTCACAAATGGACTCAAGTGCTTGTTGTTCTTTCATAAATGCTGCACATAACGTCCTCTGTCAGTGATGGGGCAGACCTTCCTTGTGCCTCGGAGGAATTAGCTTTGCTATGTGTATGTAGTCGAGTGACCGCCCTTTCAGGACTCCAGTTATGCGCTAATCATGGATATTAACGGAGAGCGAATCAACCTAATTCATCTGTATGCGATAGTATATGATTTTGGGGAGCGGCATATCGGGGGACTAATGAGGTAATGGTAAGCGATATCCGTAATATGTCGTAACCGATGCGAATCATGCCTTGGAACTGAATATTTAGAGAGACTCCTTATGCATTTACTCACGGCGAAACCCGGTGGGTTTACAGATGAAGAAGGTATTATTGATCTGCAACAAAGTAGTGCGGATATTATTATATTATCTGCTCAAGACAGTTCTTTAGCTTTATTGTCACGGGTAATAAAAGATCTTCCCCAAGATTACCCTTCAATTCATCTTGCTAATCTAGTGCATTTAAATAAACCTGCTGCTTTTGATCTTTATGCCGATGCGGTATTAGAGTCGGCTAAACTGATTATTGTTTCACTACTAGGCGGTGAATCCTATTGGCGTTATGGTCTGGAGCAACTGCAAGTATTAACCCAAGCACACACTATCCCTTTAATTATTGTGCCAGGAGATGATCAAATGGATATGCAACTCTTAGCTTATAGCAATGTAGAACAAGAGGATTGTTTGCATTGTTGGCATTATTTAAGGCAAGCAGGGGAACGTAATATAAACAATTTTTTTGCATGGCTGGTTAATCGTTTTTTTCAATTAGAAAGGCATTGGGAGCCACCTCGACAATTACCAACAGAATGGATTTATCATCCAACCATAGAGCAGGCGAGTTTGGCCGATTGGCAATGTGAATGGAAACCTAATCAATCCGTTGCGATACTGTTGATGTATCGTTCACATATTCAATCGGGACAGACTCAAGCTTTTGATCAATTCTTAGAAATTTTACAACAACAGCGCTTAAATCCTCTGCCGATTGTGATTAGCTCCTTAAAACAAGCCACTAGTATGGCATTGGTTGATTTGCTTTGTGAGCAATCTCAGGCGGATATTATTCTTAATACCACCAGTTTTTCAGTGAATAACTCTAATGATAATGCCACGGAGAATACGGCTCTTTTTCAAGCCGATATTGCTGTGATTCAATTGATTTTAGCCGCTAATAGTGAACAGGATTGGCAACAACATCCGCTAGGTTTGCGTTCGCGTGATTTAGCTATGAATATTGCCTTACCTGAAATGGATGGGCGCATTATTAGTCGTGCGATTAGCTTTAAAACGGTATTACAACGGGATTCACGCAGTCAGATTGATGTTATTTCGTATCAATTGCATCCAGAACGCGCTCGATTTTGTGCCAAATTAGCCTATCGTTGGGCGCGTTTACGGCATAAAAATAACGCCCAAAAACGTATTGCGCTGATTTTGGCAAATTATCCGACTCATGATGGACGCATTGGTAATGGGGTCGGTTTAGATACGCCAGCTTCTACCTTAACGATTTTACGCGCACTAAAAAAGTCTGGATATCCGATTGATATATTGCCAGAAAATGGCAATGAACTGATTAAAGCACTGCAAGCGAATATCACCAATGATCCTAGCTATTTATCACAGCGCGCTTGCCAGCAAAGTCTTTCTTTAGCCACTTATCAGCAGTATTTCAATGCTTTACCAATAGAGAATCAAAAGGCGGTTTTAGAACGATGGGGTAGTGCCGATGAGGATATTAAAGTACGCAATGGACGTATTATGCTCGCAGGCATTCGTCTTGGAGAAACCTTTGTAGGGGTACAACCTGCACGAGGGTATAATTTGAATGTTAACGCTACTTATCATGATCCTGATTTAGTGCCTCCGCATAATTATTTAGCCTTTTATTTTTGGCTACGACATGAATATCAAGTCGATGCGATTGCACATATTGGCAAACACGGCAATTTAGAATGGCTTCCAGGAAAAAGTGTGGCACTTTCTAATAATTGTTGGTCTGAAATTGCATTAGGTGCCATGCCCCATCTTTATCCTTTTATTGTTAATGATCCAGGCGAAGGGACGCAAGCAAAACGACGCGCCCAAGCGGTGATTATTGATCATTTAATGCCAGCTATGACACGGGCTGAGAATTACGGTGAATTAGCACAATTAGAGCAATTGGTAGATGAGTATTATCAAGCAATGGGCTTAGATGCACGCCGTGAGCAATATTTGCGTGAAAAAGTATTAACCGCATTAGAACACTCTAAACTGGATCAAGAATTATCAACAACAGAGGATGACAATGAGCGTCTAAATGAATTGGATACTTATTTATGTGAATTAAAAGAAAGTCAAATTCGTGATGGCTTGCATATTTTAGGAGAATCACCGCAAGGCGAACAGCGCATTGATACCTTAGTGGCTTTATTACGTTTATCACGGGGGAATAAAGCAGAGGATAAGGGGATATTGAATGCCTTAGCCGAAGATTTGCAACTTGATTTTGATCCTTTGCAGATTAGCACTCAAGTTTGGACGGGGGATAAACCTGCTATTTTGCAACAGCTTAGTGCTAGTCCGTGGCGAACCTATGCCGATACGCGCGAACGATTAGAATTATTGGCTAAAAAGTTGATTAAAAACACTCTTATTCACTCGACTCACGGTGATGATACAACGCTAGACACGCCTGTATCGAATTTATCTCAATTATTAGCTGCTATTTTCAAGTGTAAAACATCCGCAACTGAAGCCGTATTAACTTATTTGCAACAAATAATCATCCCTAAACTCGATGCCTGTGGCGATAACGAAATTCATCAATTACTCCGCGGTTTGTCAGGAAAATTTGTTCCCGCAGGCCCTAGTGGTGCGCCCACACGCGGACGATTAGATGTACTTCCGACAGGGCGTAATTTCTATTCAGTTGATACACGCGCCATTCCCACTCGAACCGCCTATGAATTAGGACAAAAATCAGCCGAGCAACTGATTACACGTTATTTGCAACAACACGGTGATTATCCTAAAACCTTAGGACTTTCTGTCTGGGGAACCTCCACCATGCGTACAGGCGGTGATGATATTGCACAGGCCTTTGCATTAATGGGAGTAGAACCCGTTTGGGAGGGATCAAGTGGTCGCGTGATTGATTTCAATGTAATCCCTGCGCTGCAAATGAATCGTCCGCGCGTGGATGTCACCTTACGAATTTCTGGTTTTTTTCGGGATGCCTTTCCTAATGTAATGCGCTTATTTGACAGTGCTATACAAGTGATTGCAGATTACGAAGACCCCGCAGGATTGAATCCCATCCGTGATCATATTCAAAAAGATTGCGATCTATTACAACAAAAAGGATTGAAGCAACAACAAGCACGCCTACAGGCAGGATTTCGAGTCTTTGGCTCTAAACCCGGCAGTTACGGGGCGGGTTTGCAGGGCTTAATTGATGAACGTTGCTGGAATGATAAAGAAGACCTAGCCACCGCCTATGTGAATTGGGGAGGCTATGCTTACAGCAATCAGCAATCAGGAGAGACCATTGGAGAAAATGCCCATGCCATTTTTGAACATCGTCTCGCTGCTTTAGAAGTGGTAGTACAAAATCAAGATAACCGTGAACATGATTTGCTAGATTCAGATGATTACTACCAATTTCAAGGCGGAATGAGTAATGCCATTGAGGTACTCAGTGGTAACGCCCCACAAGTTTACCATGGCGATCACGCCAACCCAGATTCGCCGAAAATACGCACCTTGCAAGAAGAATTAAACCGTGTCATTCGTGCGCGTGTTTTAAATCCTAAGTGGATTAAAGGTATGCAACGACACGGCTATAAAGGCGCTTTTGAAATGGCAGCAACAGTGGATTACTTATTTGCCTACGATGCCACAACCAATTTAATTAAAGATTATCAATACGAAAAAGTAACCGATAGCTATTTATTAAACCCTGACAATAAACAGTTCCTGCAAGAAAATAATCCACAAGCCATGAAGGAAATGGCGGAACGATTATTAGAAGCGATGCAACGCGGTTTATGGGAAAATCCAGAAGATTATCGTGAGAAAATAGAAGAGATTATTTTAGAATTAGGCGAACAGGAAGAAGGGGGTTAATTAACTGCTACAATATATCTACTATTTCCTATAAAATTATGATATAATATCATTATGTATTCAATAGGAAAATTTGCAAAACTAATCGGACGAAGTATACAAACACTAAGGTCATGGGATAAACAGGGAAAATTAATT